>NZ_JBEPFC010000013.1:0-90656 GCF_040301705.1 Streptomyces sp. NPDC000151
CGCCGCGGCGAGGCGGCCGAGCGGCTCGCGGAGCTGGTACCGCGCGTCGGCCTCGGCGCCGAACTGCTCGGCCGCCGCCCGCACGAGGTCAGCGACGGCCAGCTGCAGCGTGCCTGCCTCGCCCGCGCGCTGATCCTGCGGCCACGCTGGCTGATCTGCGACGAGATGACCGCGATGCTGGACGCCTCCACGACGGCCGCGCTGGTCGCGGTGGTGGAGGAGTACCGCGCGGAGTCCGGGGCCGGCCTCCTGGCCGTCGGCCACGACCGGGTACTGCTCGAACGGTGGTGCGACCGCACGGTGGGGTGGGAGACGCTGGCGCAGCAGGCGTCCTGAGCGGTACGCGGCGGTCGGCGCGGCAGTGGTACGCGGCGACCCCGGCAGCCGTCCGGTGACCCGCAGTGATCACCCGTTCGGCGGACGCCTGATAGGCGGGTCAAGGCCGCGAAATACGCCAAACTGGCGCCGGTGACGGCCCGTTCGGGCCATCGAGGGAGGTTCGCCATGGCTATTTCGATCTCAGTCGTCCTGCTGCTCGTCGTGCTGGCCGTCGTCTTTCTGCGCAGCGGACAGCTGAAGCTCTCGCACGCCCTCGTGTGCGTGCTCCTCGGCTTCTTCCTCGCCGGCAGCAGTCTCGCGCCCGACATCAGCAACGGCCTCTCCGGCGCCGCGGACCTCGTCAGCAGCGTACGACCCTGAGAGGAGCGCCCCAGGGCCCGCCAGGGCCCCCAGGGCCCGATACGGCCCTCCCAGGGCCCCTCACGGCTGCCGCGCGAAGACCCCGATCCCGTTCGGCACCGGTCGCTCCGCGCCGCCCGAAGGATGGTTGCGTACGGTCGCCGCGCCGCTCCCCGGATCGCGCAGGACCAGCGTCGAGGACCCGCCGCCGTCCAGGTTCACCGCGTCCCGGGCGCCGATCCGCGTCATCAGCCCGGCGAGTTCGTCGATCGTCAGCCCGGCGTTCCCCTTCGTGCCGTCCAGCGCCAGCAGATACAGCACCCGCCCGTTCCCGCCGACGCCCGCCGCGGTACGGACCGCCGACGCGACCGTGTCCAGGCCCGGCAGCGGCGCACCGTCCCGCAGGACCGGGAAGCCGCCCACCGCGAACCGCGCGGGACCCGGCCGCTGCCCCACCAGCCGGTCGGTGACGCGCACCCGCTCGCCCACCGACAGCTTCCGCAGCTGCCGCGCGCCCTCCTCGCGCCCGACCAGTACCGTCGAGCCCTCGGGCACGCCGCCGCGCCCCGGCGCGTCCGCGACCTTCTCGACCCGGCCGCCGCGCACCGTGACCTCGGTGGTGTCCGCACTGCACGGCGCCGCCCGGTCGGTGTCCGTGCCGCACGTGGCGCGCACCCGTGAGGTGGTGCCCCACTCCGGGGTGTACGCGCCGATGCCGTCGACCGGCAGCGCGTACAGGTTCAGCCCGCGCAGCGGCAGCCGGCCGTCCGGCGTGGCCACCGAGCCGCGCAGCGACAGCCGGTCCAGCCGGGCCCGCCGGTCCGGCCCCACCGCGATGACGTCCTCGGCCGTCGTGCCGGGCGGTAACGCGGGCCCGAACCGCTGCCCGTCCGGCACCGCCGACTTCAGCCACCGCCCGGACGCGATCGCGGGCCCGTCGGACGCGCCCGTCGGCTCGACACCCGGGTGCTGACCCTCCGTTATGTTGAAGAAGTCCCCGTTGACCCCGGCCACCGCGCCCTGCGCGTCGGCCATCGCGGACACCGCCTTGCGGGCGCCGACCGCGCCCGCGTACAGCAGATCGACCGAGACGTCCGGTCTCGCCAGGTCCACGGTCAGCAGGTGACCGCGTACGGTGCCGCGCGGCACCGCCATCGAGAACTGTGTGTACGTCACCCCGGACGCCGCCGGGGCCGCCCGGCCCTTACGGAGCACGTCCGCCGAGACGGCGGCGCTCCCGCCGCCCGCCACCCCTCCGCCGGCCAGTGCACCGGCCGCCAGCAGAACCGTCAGTACCGCGCGGACACGACCGAATCGCTGCTTCACGATCACCCCAGTTGTCACGCCGACTGTTCCTTGGGCCAACGAAGTACACCACTGGCGGGCCGAGCACACGCAGAAGCGCCGTGGTACCGGTGCGCGCCGCTCTGCTGGCGGCCGCCGCCCCGGGGGAACGGCGGCCGCCCGCCCCTCAGGAGGCGGCCTTCACCAGGCTCATGTAGCGCGCCCAGTCCCAGTAAGGGCCCGGGTCCGTGTGGTCGGTCCCGGGCACCTCGACGTGGCCGATGATGTGCTTGCGGTCTCTCGGTATGCCGTACCGTGCGCAGACCGCGGCCGTGAGCTGCGCGGACTGCTCGTACATGGCGTCCGTGAACCACTTCGGCTGGTCCACCCAGCCCTCGTGCTCGATGCCGACGCTGCGGGTGTTGTAGCTCCAGTTGCCCGCGTGCCAGGCGACGTCGTCCTCGCGGACGAACTGGCCGATGTACCCGTCTGCCGAGCGCACGCAGTAGTGCGCGGAGACCTGGGCGTCGGGGTTCTGGAAGATCTTGACCGTGTCGGCGTACGTCTCCTGCGTGACATGGATGATCACCATGTCGATGCCGTACTGCGCCGGGCGGTTCGCCGCGGTGTAGTTGGCGGCAGCGGCGGGGGTCCAGTGGATGTCCGGGTAGGCGGCGGCGCGGGAGCGGTGGGGGGCGGCCTGCGCCAGGCCGGTGCCGAGGGGGACGAGGGCGGCGGCCGCCGCCGCTGCTCCGGTGAGCAGGCGGCGGCGGGACGGCCGGGGGATGTCGTGCTGCATGCGATCTCCTGCCGGTGTTCATGGGGGGAGGGGGATGCTCGCGAACCTGCCACGGCCTGCGGGCCGCGGCGTGACGAAAGGCGCATGCGGTCCCGCCATCGTCCGGAACCGCACGGCCTCTGCCAACGTTCTGCCCGGTCCGCTCATGGCTCGACCAAGAACGGCGGAAAATCTTCTGGACGGTACTCCCGCCCCGCTCAGCGCAGTTGCGCGGCCCGCTCCCGCAACTCCGCATGCAGCCCGCCGTACACCGTCGCCGCCGGCAGCCACTCCTTCCGCAGCTTGGCCACGCAGGTGTAGTTGCTGTCGCAGACGTTGGCGAGCGGCGCCTCCACGGCCTGCGTGACGACCTGGTAGGCGTCCAGTTCGCTCAGCCCGAAGTCGCGCGCCAGCCACTGCACCAGGTCCAGCTGCGAGATGCGGAAGGCGTCCTCCAAGGGGCGGGCCGAACCGGTGGAGATGAGGTGCGTGTCGGACTCCAGCCGCGGCCAGGGCGTCGCCACTCCCTTGAGCAGCTCCACGACCGCCACGGTGTGCATCGCCGTCTCCACGGCCACGCCGCACGTCTCGCCCTCGCCCTGACGCGCGTGCCCGTCACCCAGACTGAGCAGCGCGCCCTCGACGTTGACGCCGAGGTAGCAGGTGACGCCCGCGCGCATCTCGGGCGTGTCCATGTTGCCGCCGTGCGCGTCCGGTACGAGCGCCGAGCGCACCTCCAGGTTCGCGGGCGCCACGCCCACCGTGCCGTGCATCGGGTCCATCGGCAGGTCCAGCGTCAGGTCGCTGTCCCGCGCGCTGAACCGGCACAGCCCGCGCTCCCGGTCCAGCTCCCAGATCCACACCGCCTCGGGCAGCGGAGGCTGCAGCGAGGCCGTCGCGTGCGTCGAGGTCAGCGCGCCGAACAGCGGCACCGTCGAGGACGCGGCCCAGTCCCGGCGCGGCGTGATCGACACGAAGTGCACCGCCAGCGTGTCGCCCGGCTCCGCCCCCTCCACGTAGAACGGCCCGGTCTGCGGGTTGAGGAAGGGGAACTCGCAGACCTCGGACACCAGGTCCTTGTCCGAGCGCACCCGGCCGCCGAAGCAGTCCTCGGTGAAGACGTCCAGAACGGTGCCGGGCGCCACCCTGGCCACCGGCGCGGCGCCCCCGAAGGTCCAGGCGTAGTCCTCGGGTCCGGGCCGGACGGTGCAGATCCGCGGGTCGGTCATACGGGCTCCTCATCGAGGTGGACATGTCCGGTCGCCGCGATCCGGTCCGGATGCCGGCGCCACAGGACGGCGAGGGCCACGGCCCCCAGCGCCATCCAGCCGCCGACGATGGGCCCCGCGTACGAGACCGGCGCGGTGAGCTCGCTGACGAAGAAGAACACCGGCAGCCCGGCGGCGGTGAGCAGCGCAGGCACGAACGCGGCGATGCCGAGCAGTGGGAAGAGCAGATGGCGCAGCCACCTGAACTCCGCGCGCCGGCGCCGCAGGAAATACCCCACGCAGGCCAGGTTGGTGACGATGTAGACGGAGATCACGACCGTCACGATGACCGTGGCCAGCAGTACGAACGCGGTCACCGGGTCGTACGCGAAGCCCAGCCCCAGCGCCGCCGCCAGCGCGATGACGAACTGCGCGAGCACGCCGTACACGGGGGAGCGGCGGACCGGGTGCAGCCGGGCGAAGGCGCGCGGGAAGCTGCCGATGCGGCCCAGCGCGAAGGCCGTACGCGTCGAGACGTTCGCGCAGGCGTTGGCGTTGGCCACGGTGGAGTTGGCCACCGCCAGGAAGACCAGGATCCAGAACGCCCCGAAGGAGGCGCGCGCCACGCCGTCCCAGGAGCCCGGCCCGGAGGCGGAGAACTTCGCGAAGGCGTCGGGCCCGTAGAACACCGCCATGGCGTACGTGGTGATCAGGTAGACGAGGCCGATGGAGAGCGCGGCGCCCAGGACCGCGCGACGCATGTTGCGGCGCGGGTCTTTGGCCTCCTCGGCCAGCGGCGCCGCCGCCTCGAACCCGGCGAACGCCAGTACCGTGTAGACCGAGCCCGCGATCACCCCGCCGACGCCGCCGTACGCGTCCGGCGTGTGCGACGTACCGAAGACGCTCAGGGTGTTGGCGTCACCGGCCCCGATGATCAGCAGCGCCGCGAACACCAGGAAGACCAGGACCTCGAAGAGGCCGAGGACGGTGCCGAGGCGGGCGGAGGCGCGAATGCCGCGGTAGCCCGCCAACGCGATGATCACCGCGCCCGCCAGCACCCACGGCCACCACAGGTCCGCCGGATACGCGGCCCACTCCTGGTGCAGCGTGCCCGCGACCGTGAAGCCCAGCTGGAGCAGGAGCAGGGCCGGCACCAGCGCCTCGACGAAGACATAGCCCCAGGCCACCAGGAAGCCGATCGCCGGGTGCAGGCCCTGCGCGCTGTACGTGGCCACCGATCCCGCGGCCGGCATCCGGTGGGCCAGCTCCGCCACCGAGGAGGCCGTGAACAGGCAGGCCACCAGCGCGATCAGCACGGACAGCGGCAGGCTGCCGCCCGCGAAGGCGGCGCCCGCCGGAATGGACGCGGCGATGGCCGCCGCAGGGGCCATCGCCGTCACGCTCTGGAAGAGGATCTCCCGCAGCCCCACCGCATCGCGGCGCAGCCGCGTCTCATGTCTCCCCGTGTCCCCCATTCCCCTGAGAGTAGGCACGGGACGGGGGAGGCGGAAGAGCGCCTACGGAGCGGGGACCGGTCCCCGCGGCGCTGCACGCTCCGCAGGGACCGGCGGGCCCCTCAGTGCCCGATCTCGACGTCCTCCAGGATGCCCAGCGCGTCCGGCACCAGCACGGCGGCCGAGAAGTACGCGCTGACCAGGTACTTGATGATCGCCTGCTCATTGATGCCCATGAAGCGCACCGACAGGCCGGGCTGGTACTCGTCCGGAATGCCCGTCTGGTGCAGACCCACCACGCCCTGGTTCTCCTGGCCGACACGCATGGCCAGGATCGAGCTGGTCTGGTCCGGGTTGATCGGGATCTTGTTGCAGGGCAGCAGCGGGATGCCGCGCCAGGCCCGGACCTCCTGGCCGCCGAACTCGACGCCCGTCGGGTAGATGCCGCGGGCGTTCCACTCCCGGCCGATGGCCGCGATGGTGCGCGGGTGCGCCAGCAGGAACTGGGTCTTGCGGCGACGCGCGATCAGCTCGTCCAGGTCGTCCGGGGTGGGCGGGCCGGAGCGGGTGTGGATGCGCTGCTTGAGATCGGCGTTGTGCAGCAGGCCGAACTCCTTGTTGTTGATCATCTCGTGCTCTTGCCGCTCGCGCAGCGCCTCGACCGTCAGCCGCAGCTGCTGGTCCAGCTGGTTCATCGGGTCGTTGTACAGATCGGCGACCCGGCTGTGGATCTTCAGCACGGTCTGCGCGACGCTCAGTTCGTACTCCCGCGGCGCCAGCTCGTAGTCCACGTACGTGCCCGGCAGCTGCGGCTCGCCGACGTGGCCGGACGCCACATCGATGGCCGCCTCGCCGTGCTTGTTCTGCGCGGGGATCAGTGCGGCGCGGAACTGCTCGATGTGGCTGCGCAGCGCCTCGGACCGGCCGGCCACCTCTTCGTAGGCGGAGCGGGGCAGTACCAGCGCCGTGCCCCGGGTGACGGCGCGGACGGTGTGCTCCCAGGTGCCGTCCCCGGACAGCAGGGCCGTGGCGCCCACGTGGTCGCCGTCGGCGAGCACACCGAGCACGGTGTCGTCGCCGTACTTGCCCTGCCCCACCCGCTCCAGCTTGCCGTGGGCGATCAGCAGCACCCGGTCGGTGGAGCCGCCGCGCTCGGCGAGCACGTCGCCCGGTGCGAAGTCCTGCTGCTCGAAGCGACCGGCCAGCGCCTCCAGCGCCGCCTGGTCGGTCAGCCCGCGCAGCGGCGCCAGTTCGCGCAGCTCGACGGGGATGACGCGAACCTCGCTGCCGGTGCTGGTGAACTCCACCCGGCCGTCGCCGAGGGTGTGGGTGAGCCGGCGGTTCACCCGGTACGTGCCGCCGGAGACCTCCGCCCAGGGCAGGATGCGCAGCAGCCAGCGGGAGGAGATCCCCTGCATCTGCGGCACGGTCTTCGTGGTGGTCGCCAGATTCCGTGCCGCCGCCGTGGCGAGGCTCGACCGGGCCTGGTCGTTCGCGGAGTCGCCGAGGCCGGACGTCGGGTCGAGCGAAGTGGTCATGGAGATGCTCACCTATTCCTGTGCCAGTGTGAAACGTGCGGCCGAAGGCCCGGCCTGCGGGGCCGGGCGCCATTCGGCAGAGGTCCCCCGGTGATGTGCGTCACGCTGCGGCTTGAATTGCCGCGGTCGTGGCTGGAATTCGCGGTTCAGTAGCCGATCGCCACATCGTCGAGAATTCCGAGTGCGTCCGGGACCAGGACGGCCGCGGAGTAGTAGGCGCTCACGAGGTAGTTCAGAACGGCCTTGTCGTCGACGCCCATAAAACGGACCGACAGGCTTGGCTGGTATTCATCGGGAATTCCGGTCTGGTGCAGCCCGACGACACCCTGGCGCTCCTCGCCGGTGCGCATCACGAGGACGGAGCTGGTGCCGTCCTCGCTGATCGGGATCTTGCTGCAGGGGAACAGCGGCACGCCGCGCCAGGACGGCAGCGAGTGGCCCATGAAGTCCACGGCCGTCGGATACAGGCCACGCTTGCTGCACTCGCGACCGATGGCCGTGATGGCCTTGGGGTGTGCCAGCAGGAAGGACGGCTCCTTCCATACCCGCGCGAGCAGTTCGTCCAGGTCGTCGGGGGTGGGCGGGCCGCTGCGAGTGGGGATGCGCTGGCGCGGGTCGGCGTTGTGCAGCAGGCCGAACTCGCGGTTGTTGATCATCTCGTGCTCTTGCCGCTCGCGCAGCGCCTCGATGGTCAGCCGCAGCTGCTCCTCGACCTGGTTCATCGGGTCGTTGTACAGGTCGCCGACGCGGGTGTGGGTGCGCAGCACGGTCTGCGCGACGCTCAGTTCGTACTCCCGCGGCGCCAGCTCGTAGTCCACGAACGTACTGCCGAGGACCGGCTCGCCGTGGTGCCCTGAGGCGATCTCCAGCGCCGCCTCGCCGCTCTCGTTGTGCGGGGCCGGGGCCTCGTCCCGCACCGCCTCAAGATGCGTCCGCAGCGCCTCCGAGCGGCCCGTGACCTCGCCGAGCGCGCTCGCGGCGAGCGTCAGTACGGTCACCCGCGTCACGGCACGGTAGGTGAACTCCCAGGTCGGCTCCGGTGTGGTGAGCGCCTTGTCACCGAGATGGTCGCCGCCGGCCAGCGCGCCGAGCGTGGCCTCGTCGCCGTACTTGCCCGTGCCGATCCGGTCCACCCTGCCGTGCGCGATCAGCACGACCCGGTCGGCCCGCGCGCCCGCCTCGGCGATCACCTCGCCCGCCGCGTACTCCTGGCTCTCGAAGCGCTCGGCGAGCGCGCTGAGGACCTCCGTGTCGGTGAAATCCCGCAGTGCGGGCAGCTCGCGCAGCTCGTCGGGGATGACGCGCAGTTCGCCGCCGTCCGCGGCGAAGTCGATATGGCCGTCGCCGACGGTGTACGTCAGGCGGCGGTTCACCCGGTACGTGCCGCCGGACACCTGCACCCAGGGCAGCAGGCGCAGCAGCCACCGGGAGGTGATGTTCTGCATCTGCGGCTGCGTCTTGGTGGTGGTCGCAAGATTGCGCGCCGCGGTCGTGGCCAGACTGGTCAGGTTCGTATTTTGGCTTTCGCCTCCGGTGTCGGAGAGAGTTTCTTCCGGAACCGTCACAGCTGCCCCACCCATCTCTGGAAGAAGTTGAAATCGGCCTATCCGCCGAACAGAGAAGGTAGTCGCACTGATTTTATCCGCACAATCCCTCAAATGAGTGGCGTAGAAAGGGAATTGAGTGGATAGGCTCAGCGGAACAGCTAGCTCTTCGGGCGCACGGAACGCGCGAGCCCGGGGGAATGCCGCGCGGGGCGCACGACGGCGCTTACGGGGCCCGCCCGGGTGCTCACCCTGAAGGGCGCCGCGGGACGCCGCCCAGAGGCGGACCGCCGCGGAGACCCCGAAGGGCGGACCTCACGACCCGAACGGCGGGCCTCACGCCCCGAAGAGCGGGCCCGCCGCCGTGAGGGTCCCCGTCAGCCGCTCCCACGCTGCCGCGTCCCGCTCCACCGCCTCGTAGCGCTCGCCCCGGTCCGTCCCCCAGCGCCGCGCCACCGCCGCCGGATCCTCGCCCAGCAGCAGCCCCGCCGCCTGCGCCGCAGCGCCCAGCGCCACCAGTTCCCCTTCCCGCGGCACGATGACGGCCCGCCCGGACAGCCGCCGTACGGTGTCCCGCCAGGCCCGCCCGCGTGCCCCGCCGCCGATGAGCAGCAGCGGCTCGTCCGCCGCGGTCTCCGGCCCCGCCACCAGGTCCAGCGCCCGCAGCAGCGCGAACACCGCGCCGTCATAGGCGGCCTGCAGCACCTGCCCGCCCGTGGTGTCGTGCCGCAGCCCGTGGAGCAGGCCCGTGGCCTGAGGGAGGTTCGGCGTGCGCTCGCCGTCCAGGAACGGCAGCACCACCGCCGAGCCGCCCGGCTCCACGGTCTCCCGGTCCAGGCCGAGCAGCGCCGCCACCCGGTCCACCGCGAGCGTGCAGTTCAGGGTGCAGGCCAGCGGCAGCCAGTCGCCGCGCGCGTCCGCGAAGCCCGCGACCGTGCCCGTCGGGTCGGCCGGGCGCCGGGTGGTCACCGCGTACACCGTCCCCGAGGTGCCGAGGCTGATGACCGGGCGCCCCGGGCGCAGCCCGAGTCCCAGCGCCGCCGCCATGTTGTCCCCCGTACCGGCCGCGACCAGCGCCCCATGGGGCAGCGGCAGCCCTTCGGGGCGCACGGTCCCGGCCGCCTCTCCGGGGCGCGCCACTCGCGGCAGCATCTCCGTACGCAGCCCCACGTGCTCGAGGACCTCCGCGTCGTAGGACTCGGTGGCCGAGGACCACCAGCCCGTCCCCGAGGCGTCGCCGCGGTCGGTGACGGCCTCGCCCGTCAGCCGCTCGGTCACGTAGTCGTGCGGCAGCCGCACCGCTGCGGCCGCCTGAGCCGCCGCCGGCTCCTGCGCCCGCAGCCACGCCCACTTGGCCACCGTGAACGACGGCCCGGGCAGGCTGCCCGCCCGCGCGGCCCACGCCTCGGGGCCGCCCAGCTCCTCGATGAGGCGGCGGCTCTGCGGCGCCGGCCGCACGTCGTTCCACAGCAGCGCGGGGCGCACCGGGCGGCCGGCCGCGTCCAGGGTGACCAGCCCGTGCTGCTGGCCCGCCACGGAGACCGCGGACGCCTGCCTGGCGGGGTCACCACAGGCCGCCAGCGCCCGTCCCAGCGCCTCCCACCACTCCTCGGGGTCGCTCTCCTTGCCGGGCCCGGCGGAGACGGTGTGCGGCGCCTGGCCGCGTGCCGCCACCTCTCCCGTCGCCGCGTCCACGATCAACACCTTCGTGGACTGCGTGGAACTGTCCACGCCGGCCACGAGCGGCCCCGCTCCCCACGCGCCCATCACCACTCCTCACTCATGTGCCCGGTTCCTGCCCTCCACGTGCCCGGTTCCCGCCCTCAGATACGCGGCCCGCTGACACCCCGTCACGCGAGCAGCTCCCGTACGAACAGGATCTCGTCCGCCTGATGGTGCACCCCGCCGCCCTCGTGGCCGTTGAACCGCCACACCCGAAGGTCCTTCGGTCCCGCGTAGTGGTGATACGCGGCGAAGCCGGTGGAGGCCGGCGTGATGGTGTCCGTCAGGCCCGTACCGAAGAGGGCGGGAGCCTCGGCGCGGGCGGCGAAGTTCAGCCCGTCGAAGTGGTCCAGGGTGTCCAGCGCGGCATCGATGTGCAGCCGCTCCCCGGCGAAGTACGCGGCCAGTTCGGTGTACGGGCCGGCCTCGGCCACCTCGACGGCGCGCCGGATGTGCGCCATGAACGGCACCCGGACCAGCGCCGCCGCGAGCCCTGGCACCAGCCCCGCCACCGCCAGCGCCTGCGCGCCGCCCTGGCTGTTGCCCTCCACGACGATGCGGTCCGGGTCCACCCCGGCGTGCTCGCGGGCGGCCTCCACGGCCCGTACGGCGTCCGTGTAGAGCCGGCGGAAGTAGTACGCGTCGGGGTCGAGCACCCCACGCGTCATCATCCCGCCGACGGACGGGTTGGCGGATCCGACCGGGTCGGGGGTGTCGCCGGGCCGGTTGGGCCCGGTCTGGCCGCGCGGGTCCATCACGAGGGTGGCGTACCCGGCGGCCGGCCAGAGCAGCCAGTCGTGCGGCAGGCTGCGCCCGCCCCCGTAGCCGAGGTACCGCACGACGCACGGCAGCGGCCGCCCCGCGCCGCGCGGCAGCAGGAACCAGCCGCGGATGCGGTGCCCGCCGAAGCCGGAGAACTCCACGTCGTAGGTGTCCAGCAGGTCCAGGCCCACGTCGACCGGGGCGAAGCGGGCGTCGAGCGGGCAGGCGCGCGTCTCTTGGAGAGTGCGCTGCCAGAAGACGTCGAAGCCGGCCGGCTCTGGCCTTTCGGGACGGTAGGTGCGCAGGTCTTCGAGGGGCATGTCGACGAACACCGGCGGCTCCTGAGCCTGGGGGAAGACCGATCACCGCTCACCATGCCCCGAGAGCGGGTGGTCGACCCCCGGCGGACGGCGCGCATCTCCACGCCGCCCCGCCCCTCTGTGTGCTCCGTACGGCTTACCGGTCCACGCGCTTGCCCCCGGGGCCCGTGTCGGCCACCTCGCCGACCTCCGCCGCCGCCGGGTCCAGTACGCGCGCCAGGAAGGTGCGGGTGCGCTCGTGCTGCGGGGCGCCCACCACCCGGTCCGGCGGGCCCTCCTCGACGATCACTCCGCCGTCCATGAAGACCACCCGGTCGGCGACCTCCCGGGCGAAGCTCATCTCGTGCGTGACGACCAGCATCGTCATGCCCTCGTCGGCCAGCGACCGCATGACGGCGAGCACGTCGCCCACCAGCTCCGGGTCCAGCGCCGAGGTCGGCTCATCGAAGAGCATCAGCTCGGGGTCCATGGACAGGGCGCGGGCGATCGCCACCCGCTGCTGCTGGCCCCCGGAGAGCTGCGCCGGGTAGGAGCGCTCCTTGTCGCTCAGCCCGACGCGCGCCAGGTTCGCCCGCGCGGTCCGCTCCGCCCCGGCCTTGTCCCGGCGCAGCACCCGCCGCTGGGCGATCGTCAGGTTCTCCAGGGCGGTCAGGTGCGGGAAGAGGTTGAAGGACTGGAAGACCATCCCGATCCGGCGCCGCACCCGGTCGATGTCCACGTCCGGGCCGGTGACCTCGGTACCGGCCACCGTGACCGTCCCCGAGGTCGGCTCCTCCAGGAGGTTCACGCAGCGCAGCAACGTCGACTTGCCCGAGCCGGACGGCCCGATGACGCACACCACCTCGCCGCTCCGCACCGTGAAGTCGATGCCCTTGAGCACTTCGAGGTCGCCGAAGGACTTGTGCAGCCCGGTGACCTGGATCGCGGTCGCGTCCCCGGCCACCGGCGCCCCGCCCGTCGTCGTTCTGTCGGTCGTCATGCCGGTCACCTGGCCTTCGCCGTTCGGGCCTCGAGCCGCCGGACGAGATGCCCGAGCGGGAGGGTGATCACGAGATAGAGCAGGCCCGCGACCAGGATCGGCGTCAGGCTCTTGTACTCGTTGAGCGCGTCCCGGCCGAAGTTGGCCAGCTCGTACTGGCCGAGCGAGAGCCCCAGGAGGTACACCAGCGAGGAGTCCTTGGTCAGCAGGATCAGCTCATTGGTCAGCGGCGGCAGGACGATGCGGAACGCCTGCGGGATGACGATGGAGACCATCGCCCGGCCGTGCGACATGCCGAGCGAACGGGCCGCCTCCGACTGCCCCTTGGGCACGGCCAGGATGCCCGCCCTGATGGTCTCCGCCATGTAGGCGGCGCCGACGAGCCCCAGGGAGAGCATCACGGTGACGTACTGGTCCAGCGCCACTTCGAAGGCGAGCGGCACACCGAAGCCGAGCGCGATGAAGACCAGAAGGGCGGGCACGCCACGGAAGAACTCGATGTACGTGACGGCGATCCAGCGGTACGGGGGCACCGACGACAGCCGCATCAGCGCCAGGAGCAGCCCGAGCAGCAGCCCGAAACCGAAGCCGAGCAGCGTGTAGAGGACCGTGTTGACCAGCGCGGTGGTGAGGATGTCGGGGAACAGCTGACGCGCGATGCCGACGTCGAAGAACGCCCGCCGCAGCTGTCCCCAGTCGGCGACCAGCGCGACGACCACCACGATGGCGGCCAGCAGGGCGTACTGCGACCCACGGATCACCCGGGTCCGTTGCCGTTTGGACAGCGACATGCGTGCAGAGCTCCTCAGGGGTGGACGGCGCGGGTCAGCTCTGCGGCGTGGTGCCGAACCACTTCTTGTAGATCCTGTCGTAGCTGCCGTCGGCCTTGGCCTTCTTCAGAGCGGCGTTGATCTGCTTGCGCAGCGCGTCGTTGCCCTTGCCCATGCCGATGCCGTAGTGCTCACCCGTGTCGAACTCCGCGGTCACCTCGGTGTCGGGGTTGGACTTGACGTAGTCGAACAGCGCACCGTTGTCGTTGATGCCGGCGTCCACCTTGCCGGTCTTCACGGCGGTCAGCAGCAGACCGAGGTCCTCGTACTCCACGAGGTCCACGTCCTTGCCCGCGTGCTTCTTGGCGTAGATGCCGCCGGTGGTGGCCTTCTGGTAGCCGAGCTTGCGGCCCTTGAGGTCCTCGACCTTCTTGTAGGGCTTGCCCTTCTTCGTGATCAGCGCCTGGGTGGCGTTGAAGTACGGATCGGAGAAGTCCATGACCTTCTTGCGCTCCGGCGTGATCGTCATGCCCGCCGCGGCCAGGTCGCACTTGCGAATATTGAAGTCCTGGCCGGTCTCGATGCCTTCGAAGGGCGTGTTGACGATCTCCTGCTGGACCTTCAGGTCCTTGGCCACCAGGTCCATGAGGTCCACGTCGAATCCGACGATCTTGTTGCCCTTCTTCACCTGGAAGGGCGGGTACGGCAGGTGCGTGCAGGTCTTGAGCAACCCCTTGGACACCAGCTGCAACCCGGAACCCTGGTTCCCCTCGGACTTCGTGCTGGTGCAGCCGGCCGCCAGGGCGACGGCCGCGACGACGGCTATGACAGGCAGCGACGAGCGAGCTGACACCGGTCCTCCAGGGAAGCGTTGAAAATCAACAGTGACCTGCCGACGGCGAGTTGGGATGGATCCTGCCACCGGCCGTGTCCGCTGTCTCCGCCGTGGGGGTTGCGTCTGCATAACGACCTTGATCCGTCACACGCACGAAACGGCCCCGCCACTTACGGGGCGGGGCCGCAGCACATCAGAGGGGAGTCAGGGCGAGACGAGACCGGCGAGGGCGGAGACGGAGTCGGGGCCCACGCGGCAGCAGCCACCGATGAGGCGCGCGCCACCCGCCGTCCACGCCGTCACCCGCTCCGGAGTGAACGTCGCCCGCCCGCGCCAGGCGCGTGCCTGCGCGTCCCACTCCTCACCGCTGTTCGGATAGACCACGACCGGCTTGCCGGTCACCCGCGCCGCCAGCTCCACCGCCGCGTCCGCGTCCTCCGGTACGCAGCAGTTGACCCCGACGGCCACGATCTCCTCCGCCTCGGAGGCGAGCGCGAACGCCTCCGCGAGCGGCTGCCCGGCCCGCGTCCGGTCGCCCTCGATGCTGTACGACAGCCACGCCGGCACTCCGAGGCCGCGCACCGCGCGCACCAGGGCCTGCCCCTCCTCGGCGTCCGGCACCGTCTCCAGCGCGAACACATCGGGTTCCGCCGCCGCCAGCACCTCAAGCCGCGGTCGGTGGAACCGCTCCAGCTCGGCGACGCTCAGGCCGTAGCGGCCGCGGTACTCGGAGCCGTCCGCGAGCATCGCGCCGTACGGGCCGGCGGAGGCCGCCACGTAGAGCGGCCCCGGCACGCCGTCCTTCATGGCGAGCCCGGCGGCCTCCCGGGCCAGCTCCACGCTGCGGCGCAGCAGCCCGGCCGCCTCCTCACGGCCGATGCCGCGGTGCGCGAAGCCCTCGAAGGTGGCCTGGTAGCTGGACGTGATGGCGACCTGGGCGCCTGCTTCGTAGTACGCCCGGTGCGCGGCGGTGATCGCCTCCGGCTGCTCGGCGAGCAGCCGGGCCGACCACAGCTCGTCGCTGAGGTCGTGCCCGGCCGACTCCAGCTGATTGGACAGCCCGCCGTCGAGGACGACGGGGCCGCGGACCAGGGCTTCCGCGAACGAGGGGGAGGAAGTGCTCATGCCCTGAAGCCTGTCATTCCAGCAGCCGGAAGGTGAAGGCGAACGCGGCGGGAGCGGCTTCGAGGCGGTACTGCGGGAGCACGCCCGGGCCGCACGACCCGCTGCCGATCCCGTGCTGCGCATGATCCAGGTTCAGCCACACCCGGTCACCGGCCACCAGATCCGGCGTGTGCCGGGCGGCGTCCAGCTCCTCGGAGGTCCAGCGCCGCGCGGTGAAGAAGTAGTCCGGCTCTCCTTCGATACGCAGCCCCGTCCCGTCCGGACGCGTCAGCTCGGCCCACCGCACACCGATCCGCGCGCCGTTCTCCTGCGGCCGTACGTACGGGGTCTGGAGCGCGTCGACGGGCAGCGACCAGTGGCCCACGCGGGCCGCTGCGGACGTGTCCGGATACGCCTCGCCCGGACCGCCGCCGAACCACCGAACGGCGCCCAGATCGCCGTCCAGGCCCATCCGTACCCCCAGCCGCGGCAGCGGCACCGGCCAGTCGCCCTCGGGCGTCACCGCCACCTCCAGTCGCAGCGCCGCCCCGTCCGAGGTCCAGCGGTGCACCACGGCGAAGCCCAGACTCGTGGCGGCCGGCGCCACCCTGGTACGGACGACCAGCGCGTCCCCCTCCGCCGCCACCATGTCCGTACGGTGCCGCATCCGGTGCAGGCCGATCCGCCGCCACTCGGGCCCGCAGCGCTGCCCCGGCTGCCAGGGCGCGCCCTCGTCGTTGTCCGTGGGCGCCCGCCAGACGTCCAGCCGCGGGCCGGTCACGGGGAAGCCGCCGAGGCGGCCGAGGGCCCCGGTCGTGGCGTCGAAGACGCCCGGACCGAGCGTGAGGGGCCGGTCCGTGCCCCGGCGCGGGGCCGCGCTCGGCGTCCACGGCCGCGGCACCGGAAGCGGCGCGGCCGGCAGCTGTCCCCACGCGACCTCGTGCCCGGCCTCGGCCCAGGCGGCGTCCTCGGCCAGCACCGCCCGTACGGTCCACAGCGCCTCGCCGTCCCTCGGGGCGTCCTCGGGCGGCGCGGGAAGCTTCACCTCGGCGCTCTCGCCGGGCAGCAGCGGCGGCACCGTGAGGGTTCCCTCCGCGATCGGCCGGCCCTCGACCTCGTAACTCCACGGGAAGGCGAGCGCGGAGAGGTCGGCGAAGTCGTGCAGATTGGTGACGCGCACCGCCCCGGGGGCGCCGTCCGGACCGGCCGCCTCGAAGCGGACCGGCTCGATGACCTTCTTGTACTCGATCAGCCCGGGGGAGGGCGCGCGCTCTGGGAAGACCAGCCCGTCGCACACGAAGTTGCCGTCGTGCAGCTCCTCGCCGAAGTCCCCGCCGTACGCGTGGTACCGGACGCCGTCCGCGGTGTACTGCCGCAGCCCGTGGTCGATCCACTCCCACACGAAGCCGCCCTGGCAGCGCTCGTAGGTCTCGAACAGCCGCTGGTACTCGCTCAGCCCGCCGGGCCCGTTCCCCATGGCGTGCGCGTACTCGCACAACACGAAGGGCAGGCCGCGGCGCCGGGCATCCAGAGTGGCGTCCGGGAGCGGCTCCTCCGTACGCCGCCCGATCCGTTCGACCTCGGCGTGATCCGCGTACATCCGGGAGTAGACGTCGGTGTCGGCGCAACTCGGGTCGCCCTCGTAGTGCAGCGGCCGGGACGGATCGCGCTCCCGCATCCACGCGGCCATCGCGGACAGCCCGCGTCCGGTGCCGCACTCGTTGCCGAGCGACCACAGGATCACGGACGGGTGGTTCTTGTCGCGCTCGACCATCCGGCGGGCCCGGTCCAGCAGCGCCGGCGTCCAGCGCTCGTCGTCGACGGGATTGCCCCGCCAGTCCTGCTGTGCGAAGCCGTGCGTCTCCAGATCGCACTCGTCGACCACCCACAGCCCCAGCTCGTCGCAGAGCGCCAGGAAGGCCGGGTCGGGCGGATAGTGGCTGGTGCGCACGGCGTTGATGTTGTGCTGCTTCATCAGCAGCAGATCGCGCCGCATGACGTCCGCTCCCACCGCGCGCCCGTGGACCGGATCGAACTCGTGCCGGTTGACGCCGCGCAGCAGAATCGGCCGCCCGTTGACCTTCAGCAGCCCGTCCTCGACGACGACCGTGCGGAACCCGATGCGCAGCGGCACGCGCTCCCCGGAGGTGGCCAGCTCCGCGTCGTACAGCCGGGGCGTCTCCGCCGTCCACGGCTCGACCGGCACCGTCGCGCTCTCCCCGGTCGCCAGGTCCAGGCCCAGCTCCGGTACGGTCACCCGCCCCGCCGGGTCGCTGTCCACCCGCAGCGTGCCCTGCCCGGTGCGGTGGTCGTACCCGGCGTGCACGAAGGCGTCCCGCACCGCGCCCTCAGGGCGGTGCCGCAGCTCCACTTCGCGGAAGACGCCCGGCAACCACCACTGGTCCTGGTCCTCAAGGTAGCTGCCGGACGACCACTGGTGGACGCGGACGGCCAGGACGTTGCGCCCGGGCCGCAGCAAGGAGCCCGCCTCGAACTCGTGCGGCAGCCTGCTGCCCTTGAAGTGACCCAGCTCGCTGCCGTTCAGCCACACCCGGGCACAGGACTCGACGCCCCCGAAGTGGAGCACGGCGGAGCCCGCCGGCCAGTCGGCCGGGAGGTCGAACGCGTACCGGTGGTCGCCGGTGGGATTCTCCTCCGGCACCCGGGGCGGGTCCACAGGGAACGGATACCCGGTGTTCGTGTACACCGGAGCACCGTGCCCCTGGAGGACCCAGTGGCCCGGCACCCGCAGCTCCTCCCATGCCGAGTCGTCGTACTCGGGGCGGGCGAAGCTCGCGTCCTCGGTGGCCGCGGTCGGCGACAGCCGGAACCGCCAGGTCCCGCCGAGCGACAGCCGGGCGGCGTCCGACCCGGGCAGCCGGGCACCGGGCGGCAGACAGCCGCTGCCCGGCATCACGTCTTCGTAGTACGGCACGTCTTCTTCGGAATGCGGCACATCTTCCTCGTACGTCACCATTCCGTCAGCGAAACATGCGTGCCTCACCATGGCGACCACATTCCGCCGATTACCGGGTGCGCCGGCGATTCACAGGAGGCCGTGCCGGGGCGGCTTGGTGCCGTTCAGGACGTACCGCCCGATGTGCTGCACCTTCCAGCGCACGGGGTCGTGCAGCGTGTGGGTGCGTGCGTCGCGCCAGTGCCGGTTCAGGTTCAGGCCGTTCAGCGCCGCGCGGGTGCCGGCCCCCTCGAACAGCGCGCTGCCGGTCTCCACCGCCGCCCGTGCGGCCTGCACCTTGGCGGCGGCCACCGCGATGGATGCCTCCGCCGCGCTGTCGTCCGTGAGGTCACCGGTCGCCGCGTCGACGCCGCGGGCCGCCTCCGCCAGCAGCGCGCCCGCGGCTCGCGCCTTCAGGGCCAGCTCGCCGAACTGCTGGATCAGCAGCGGGTCCTCAGCGGCGGTCTCCAGCCCGCTCTCGAACCACGGCCGGCTCTTGACCCGGACGAACTCCGCCGCCTCATTGAGCGCGCCCTCGGCGATCCCGGTGTCGATGGCCGCGTGCAGCAACTGAGCGAGCGCGCCGTGCAGCTGCGGGCCCCGGAAGGTGAGGTGGTGCGGCACCACACGGTCGCGCGGGACCAGGACGGATTCCAGCCGCACCGTTCCGCTGGCGGTGGTGCGCTGGCCCATGCCGTCCCAGTCGTCCACGACGGTCACACCGGGCGCGTGACGCGGTACGTAAGCGACGTGCAGCTCTTCGTCGGCGCCGCGGGCCAGCACCGGGATCCAGTCGGCGAACAGGGCGCCCGTGGAATAGTGCTTGACGCCCTCCAGGACGTACGAGCCGTCCGGCTGCGGGACGAGCCGGGTGCGGATGTCCTGGACGTGCTTGGTGCCCGCCTCCGACTGGGCGTTGCCCAGCCGCCGCCCGGCCAGCACCTCCTCGAAGAAGAACTTCTGCTGCTCCGCGGTCCCCTGTCGGCGCAGCACCGCCACGTACACGAAGTGGCTCTGCGGAATCTGCGCCAGGCTCGCGTCGGCGCTCGCCAGCAGCCGGAAGACCCCGGCGAGCGTCTCGGCCGTCACGTCCGCGCCACCGTGCGCGCGCGGCACCGTGATGCCGAGCAGGCCGCTGTCGGAGAGCCGGTCCAGCTCGACCCGCGGCAGCCGGCGCTCGGCGTCCCGGTGCGCCGCGCCGGTACGGAACTCCGCCGCCAGTTCGGCCGCGACCGCCAGCGCCTCCGCGTCGTCGGCGATCACATGGGCGACGGGGCCGGTCACGCCGCGACCCGCAGGGGCGCGCGGTCCAGCGCCGCCGCGAATTGCCCGAGCACACCGTCCAGCGCCTCGCGCGTCCCCGGTGTCACGTGGACGCCGCCGCCCTCCTGGACGGTGATGTCGCGGTCCAGGACGAACCAGCCCTGCACGATGTGCGAGGCGCCCATCGAGGAGAGCACGGGCCGCAGCGCGTAGTCGATGGCGAGGACGTGCGCCGTGGACCCGCCGGTGGCCAGCGGCAGCACGGTCTTGCCGGCCAGCGCGTACTGCGGCAACAGGTCGAGCAGGGACTTGAGCAGGCCGGAGTAGGCCGCCTTGTAGACGGGCGTGCCGATGACGATGCCGTCGGCCTGTTCGACGAGCCGGGTGGCCCGGACGATCGCCGGGTGCCCGAAGTCCGCGCCCAGCAGAGCCTCCGCGGGCAGCGTCCGGACATCCAGCGGGATCACTTCGTGTCCTTGTTCAACAAGGGCGGTGTCCAGGTGGCGCAGCAGTCGCGCCGTACGAGACGTGGGGGAGGGGCTTCCGGAGAGGGACAGCACGGTGGCCATGGAGGTTCACCTCGGGGTGTGTGGTGGTGCGAACACGTATGAGAGGAGCGGCGGGCCCGCCCGGTTCGGGCCCGCCGCGGTGTGCCTACGAGTACCGGGTGGCGGGGGGCTTACGAGTACCAGGTCGGCTCCGGCAGTTCGCCCGTGAGCACGAAGCGGCCGACCTCGCGGCGCTTGTAGGCGACGGGGTCGTGCAGGGTGTGCGTACGGATGTTGCGCCAGAAGCGGTCCAGGCCCTCGGCGGTCGCCGTCGACCGCGCGCCGGTCACCTCGAAGATCCGGTTCGCCACCTCCAGGGCGACGTCCGTGGCACGCGCCTTCACGGCCGCCACCCGCACCTCGTGCTCACCGCGGTCCCGCTCGGTCACCGCATCGGGGTCGGAGTGCAGCGCCCAGCCCTCCTCGGCCACCTGGTCGGCCAGCGCCTCGACGGCCCACAGCTTCGCCGTCAGGTCCCCGTACGTGTCGATGACGTACGGCTCGTCGACGGCCCGCTCGTGGCCGCCGTGCAGCCAGGAGCGGGCCTTGGTACGGGTGTAGGTCCCCGCCGTCTCCAGCGCGCCGGCCGCGATCCCCAGGTAGAAGTGCGCGAACACCAGCTGGATGGTGGGCACGTTGAGGGTGTTGTAGACACGTCGCTGGAACGACTTGTCGACGTAGCCCGCCGCCGCGCTCCACGGGACGCGTACCCCGTCGATCGTCACACTGCCGCTCTCCGTGAGCCGCTGCCCGATGTTGTCCCAGTCGTCGTGGAAGGCCAGGCCCGCACTGTCGGACGGCACGATGGCGAAGACATGGTCGCCCTCGGGGTTGTCGGGCCCCACGCTGCCCTCCAGGACGCCCTCCAGCACGGTGACGTCGGAGACCCTGCTGCCGGTCGAGAAGGACTTCCGCCCGGTGAACGTCAGGGTGTCGCCCTCGTCCCGTACGACGACGTCGTTGTCGCGCGGGTTGACGGCGCCCCCGAAGAACCAGCGGTTGCGGGCGGCCTCGGCCTCCACGTGCTCCCACTGCTCCCGGGTGCCGACCAGCCGGGCCGCCCAGTTCCACAGGTAGTGATAGCCGAGCAGCTGACCGATCGACCCGTCGGCCTTGGCGACCTCGCGCACCACCCGGTACGCGGTCGGCCAGTCCTGGCCGCCCCCGCCGTGCTCCACCGGCCCCAGCAGGGTGACCAGGCCGGAGTCCTTGAGCAGCTGGACCTCGTCGTACGGGGTGGCGCCGGACCGGTCCCGGGCGGCGGCGTCGGTCGCGAGGACGGCGGCGACCTCTGCGGCGCGGTCGACCCAGGCAGCGGAAGTGGCGGGCGCGGGGCGGTGCTGCCAGTCGGTGTGTGCGGCGGTGCTCATACCAGTGCTCCTTCGGTGAGGTTCTTGTCCTGGGCTTCCAGTTCGCGTACGAGCGGCAGCACCCGCTCGCCGAAGTACTCGACCTCTTCCAGGTAGTGCAGGAAGCCGAGCAGGAAGAGGTCGACGCCGAGCCGCTTGTAGGCCACGATGCGCTCGGCGATCTGTTCCGGTGTCCCGATCAGCCCGGTACGGAACCCGTCGTTGTACTGCACCAGGTCCTCGAACGAGGAGTCCTGCCACATGCCCTTGCCGTCCGCGGTGGAGCTGCCCGCCTGCTGGACCGCCTGGCCGAAGCCGCGGACCGCCTGTGTGTCCGCCTGAGCGACGATCTCGCGCAGTACCTCCCGGGCCTCCTTCTCGGTGTCCCGGGCGATCAGGAAGCCGTTGAGGCCGAATTTCGGCGCCGTGCGGCCGGCGGCCGCGGCGGCCGCACGGACGTCGGTGAGCTGCTCGGTGACTCCGTCGAAGTCCTTGCCGTTGCTGAAGTACCAGTCGGAGACCCGGCCGGCCATCGCGCGGGCCGCGGTGGAGTTGCCGCCCTGGAAGATCTCCGGGTGCGGGCGCTCCGCGGTGTTCAGCGGCTTCGGCTTCAGCGAGAAGTCCCGGATCCGGTAGAAGTCGCCGGCCAGTTCGGCGTGGTCCTCGGTCCACACCGCCCGCAGGGCGCGGATGAACTCCTCGGCGCGTCGGTAGCGTTCGTCGTGCTCCAGCCACGGTTCGCCGAGCGCGGTGAACTCCTGCTTGAACCAGCCGCTGACCACGTTGACGGCGAACCGGCCGCCGGAGAGGTGGTCGGCGGTGGCCCCGAACTTGGCGAGCACGCCCGGGTGCCACAGCCCCGGGTGGACGGCGGCGATGACCTTCAGGCGCTCGGTGGCGAGCAGCAGCGCCAGGCTGAACGAGGTGGACTCGTGCTGGTTCTCGGCGCCGTAACTGGCCATGTAGCGGACCTGGCTCAGCGCGTATTCGAAGCCGTTGTCCTCGGCGAGCCGGGCGAGCTTGCGGTTGTACTCGTAGCCCCAGTCGGTGCGCTGCTCGATGGTGCTGGTGACCAGGCCACCGCTGACATTGGGCACCCAGTAGGCGAACCGCGCCGGGCCGCCGGCGGGCTGTGGAACATGAGCGGATGCGGACATGGAAGAACTCCGGATCGCTGAAAAAGGGCAGGGGGAATCGAGGTGTCGGGGTGCGGAGAAAATACCCGTCAGGGCAGGCGGATTCACCGGCGGAGATAATGAACGGAAAGGCCACGGAAAGCCGTGGGAATCCGTGAAAAAGAGACCGCAGCGCGCGCGAACAGGCGTGAATTGTGGGGAGCGCGCGGCGCGCGTATGCGGAATTACCGGACCGGTGAGTGTCCGTGGAAAGAGAAGGCGGCGCTCAGGCCGAGGGGCGACACAGGGCGCTGGAGACCCGGACGAGGTCGACGTGACGCCGCTCCGTCAGGCGCTCCGTCAAGCGCTGCGGCAGACTCGGTCGCGGCTTCATCAACACGTCACCTCCCTGCAACATTTCTTCCGAAACAGGCCGTGAACGGCCTCCGGCCGGGCCTTCCGGGTAATTCCCGGCGGCGCTGTCGGTGAGTTTACCGTCAGGATGCCGCATCGGTCGATTCGGCATCCTTGAGGTGGTGATAGGTTCCCCCTTGAAGCGGCGCTCCGTCAATATGCAGCGGCAGATCGACACCGGCAGTCGGACATGCGGGAATCGATCCCGGCCCACCGAAAGGAAAGCAGCCGTGCGGACGGAACAACTGGAGTACATAGAGGCCGTGACCCGGCTCGGTTCGCTGCGCCGCGCAGCCGACGCGCTGCATCTGTCACAGCCCGCGCTGAGCGAAACGGTCCGGAATCTGGAGCGCGAACTCGGCGTCGACCTGCTCGACCGCAAACGTTCCGGCGCGAAAATCAGCGACGAGGGGCGGGAGCTGCTGCCGCACATCATCGGTGTGCTCGACGCGGTCGACAAACTCCGCAGCGCCGCCGACCAGCAGCACCACATCAGCCGCACGGTGCGCCTGGGTACCGTCAACGCCGCCACCGTGCCGCTGCTGGTACCGGCCGTCCAGGCCTTCCGCCGCAGCCACCCGGCCACACAGGTCGAGGTGGTCATGGAGCAGCAGAACGGCATCCACCACGGTCTGATGGACGGCGGATTCGACCTCGGTCTGGTCAACTACCTCCAGGGCGACGACCTGCCGCCCGACCTGCACACCACCGAACTGCTCCGCGGCCGCCCCGTCGTCTGCGTCCGCCCGGACAGCCCGCTGGCCGCCCTGAGCGCCGTGAGCGTGGCGGACCTGCTCGCCGAGCCGCTGATCGTGATGCGCGCCGGCTATGTGATGCACCGCTACGTCCACCGGCTGCTGGCGGGCCGCACGCCGTCCTTCTCGTACTCCACCGACGGCGCCGAGATGGGCAAGCTGATGGTCGCGGAGGGGCTGGGTGCCACCGTGCTGCCCGACTACAGCGTCCTGGGCGACCCGCTGCAGCGCTCCGGCGCCCTCACGTGCCGCCCGCTGCTCGGCGACGGCACGGAGGTCCACATGGCCGTACAGCGCCGCCGCGCCGGCGCCGTCCCCAGGGCCGCCCGCGACCTGCACGAACTGCTGGTGCAGCGGGCGGCGGAGCACCGGACGGCACAGGTCTCCGCTATCGGGTGAGGAGGTCCGGGCCGAGCGGAGGACGTTCGCGCCACTGGTCGACCATGAGGGCCAGCATCGAACCCAGTTCCGGCATCGAGGGCACGACGGCCAGCGCCCCCACCACCTGCAGCAGCCGCGCCCGCTCCATGACGTCCAGCAGCGGGCGGTCCAGGCGGTGGCCGCTCGCGCGCTCGTACTCCGCTGTCGCCCGCGGCGTCACCATGGCCAGGTCCCACTCCACTGGGCCGCGGGTGACGTCCTCGAAGTCGCTGAAGAGATGCCCCTCGGCGGTCCGCAGGAGGTTGTACGACGGCCCGTCCCCGTGCAGTGGCTGTATGCGGACCCCGGGGAAGTGGCCGGGCAGGTCGGCAGCGAGCGCTTCGAGGACCGCGTACTCCTGCTCCGCCCGGTCCAGCTCGGCGGTCGTCAGCCCCTGCGGCTCCTTCCGCAGCGCGGCCAGCAGCGGCGCGAGGGTGGGCACCACGGGGGACAGCACGGGCAGCTCGCCCGGATACCGGGCCAGGAAGCCGTGCAGTTGCGCCGTCCAGCCCGTCTGCTCGACGAAGCGGTCCTCCAGCGCCTCCGGACCGGCCGCGACGGCCTCGCGCAACGGGTCCTTCTCGTCGACGTACTCCCAGAAGGTCAGCGACCTGCCGTCGCACGCGACGGGTTCCCGCGGCACCAGCGGGCTGGGCCGTACGACCGGCGCTCCCGCGTCGGCCAGCCAGCCCGCCACGTCCAGTTCGCGCCGCTGCTTGACCGCCTGCTCCTCGGCGGACACCAGGGCGAGCGACGGTACGCGGGCGACCACCGGGTCCGGCGCGAGGTGCACCAGTACGTTGAACACGTCGTGCAGCACCCGTGGTTCGCCCGCCCGCAGCCCCAGCCGGCGCGCGGCTCTGACCGCGATACGGACGGCGCGCTCGGCACGTTCTCTGACGGGACTGCCGGAGGGCTCCGGGTTCGGATTCGCCATGGCCCGATCATGACGACCGGTGTGTGCGGTGTCGACGCAATTTCCGGCGTGGAGCGGGCCTTTGGGGCACTTGGGGTACTTAGGGTGCTTGAAGAGTCACTCCCCTCAGGGCCCGCGTACTGCCTACCCTGTGTACGCCCCTTCCTCCGCCAGAAGGGACGCGAGCGCCGCTGCGGGGTCCTCGTCCGGCGGCCCCGAGGGCAGCCAGCGGCCCTGCTCCTTCCGGTACGGCCACCAGCGGCCGTCCCTGCCCAGCCGCAGCTGCGCGGCGGTGCCGACCACCGTCCACCGGTTGCGGGTGACCCGGAACCGGGGCCGGTCCGCCTCGTCCGCCCACGCGGCGGCCAGCCCCGTGGTGGCGCGGTCCAGCGCTTCGGGTCCCGGGGCCCACTCCTCCTCCAGTACCGCGAGCCCGGCCGGGCCGCCCTGTCGCCATGCCCGTACGGCCGCCGCCAGGCCCCTGGCGTCCCGCCCGGAGGCCGCCGCGAGCCGTTCGGCGACCGGCGCGGGCGGGCCGGCCGCAGCGAGCCGTACGAGGTCCTCAGCGGGCGTCGGTCCGCTCGCCGGCGGGGTGTCCGCGTGCCAGGTGGACAGCGCCTCGGCGAGCAGCCTCCCGGCCCGCTCCGCGGTGTCCCCGATGAGGAACTCCAGGGCCGGTACATCGATGCCGGGCGCCGGCGCGGTGCCGCCGCCCAGCGCGGGCGCGGTGCCCGGCTCGCTCACCGGGGGCGGAGGCGGCGGCAGCGGCGGCAGGACCTCCTGGGCCGCGAACGCCTCGGCCGCTGGCACACCGTCCTCGGCCTCCGTCGTGCCGGTCTCCTCGCCCGGCTCCGGCGCGTACGTCTGTGCGCGCGCCGCACTGCGCGCCTGGAGCTCGCCCAGCAGCCCCTCCTCGCCGCGCCCGCGCAACAGGAGCAGCACGAACGGATCCTGGTCCAGCAGCCGCGCCATCTGATAGCAGAGCGCGGCCGTATGGGCGCAGTGGTCCCATGCCTCGCAGTCGCAGGACGGCTCCAGGTCGCCGATCCCGGGGAGCAGTTCGACGCCGGCCGCCGCCGCGTCCTCGACGAGCTGCGGCGGCATGTCACGGTCCAGTAGCGCGGCGATGTGCCCCGCCCGGTCGGCGACCATGTCCAGGAAGCGGTCCCAGTCCGCCGCGCCCAGCTCCTGGAGCAGCACGTCCGAACGGTGCGGGGTGCGGTCACGGTCCTGTACGACGGCGGTGATCCGCCCCGGCCTCACGGACACCGCGCCCACCGCCCCCGCGCGGGCGTGCCGGCGCCCCAGCTTCAGCTGCGCGTTGTCCAGCGCCGTGTCCTCCAGCGCCTTCAGCCACGCCTGTCCCCACCAGGTGCCCGCGAAGCCGCGCCCATGGGCGGGCGGCAGCGCGGCGAAGGTCCGCTCGGACCGCCCCGCGTGCTCGTCCCCGTACGTGCCGTCGGTCTCGTCGTCGTACGCGCTCCCGGCGCCGTGGAAATCGCTCATCGTTCGCTCCCTCGAAGCTCCACCAGGTCGGCCAGTTGCGCGTCGGTCAGCTCGGTGAGCGCGGCTTCTCCCGAGCCCAGTACGGCATCCGCCAGCCGCTGCTTGCGGGCGAGCATGTCGGCGATCCGGTCCTCCACCGTGCCCTCGGTGATCATGCGGTGCACCTGCACCGGCTGGGTCTGGCCGATGCGGTACGCGCGGTCGGTGGCCTGTGCTTCGACAGCCGGGTTCCACCACCGGTCGAAGTGCACGACGTGCGAGGCCCGGGTGAGGTTCAGCCCGGTGCCCGCCGCCTTCAGAGACAGCAGGAACACGGGCACGTCGCCGTCCTGGAAGCGCTGCACCAGTTCCTCCCGGCGCGCGACGGGCGTACCGCCGTGCAGCAGTTGGCTCGGCACGCCGCGCGCCGCCAAGTGCGCCTCCAGAAGCCGCGCCATCCGCACGTACTGGGTGAAGACCAGCACGCCGGCCCCCTCGGAGAGCAGGGTGTCCAGCAGTTCGTCCAGGAGTTCCACCTTCCCCGAGCGTTCGGCGAAGCGCCGCCCGGGGATCTGCTCGACACCCTCCTCCTTCAGGTACTGCGCGGGGTGGTTGCAGATCTGCTTGAGCGAGGTCAGCAGCTTGACCACGAGGCCGCGGCGGGCGAAGCCGTCCGTGCCCGCGATGTCGGCGAGCCCCTCGCGCACCACCGCCTCGTACAGCGCGGCCTGCTCCCCGGTGAGCGCCACCGCGCGGTCGGTCTCCGTCTTGGGCGGCAACTCGGGCGCGATGCCCGGGTCGGACTTGCGGCGGCGCAGCAGGAACGGCCGTACAAGCCGCGCCAGGCGCTCCGCTGCGGCGGGGTCCGCACCGCCCTCGACGGCCAGCGCGTAGCGCGTACGGAAGCGGCCGAGGGGGCCCAGGAGGCCCGGCGTGGTCCAGTCGAGGATCGCCCACAGCTCGGAGAGGTTGTTCTCCACCGGGGTGCCGGTCAGCGCCACCCGGGCACCGGCCGGCAGCGTCCGCAGCTGCCTGGCGGTGGCGGAGAACGGGTTCTTCACGTGCTGGGCCTCGTCGGCCACGACCATGCCCCAGCCCACTTCGGCCAGCTTTTCGGCGTCCACCCGCATCGTGCCGTACGTCGTCAGTACGACCTCGCCGTCCGCCAGGTCCGCGAGGCTGCGCCGCCCCGCGTGGAACCGGCGCACGGGGGTGCCCGGCGCGAACTTCTCGATCTCCCGCTGCCAGTTGCCCATCAGCGAGGTCGGGCAGACCACGAGAGTCGGGCCCGCGCGCTCCGGCGCGGCCTGGCGGTGCAGATGGAGCGCGATCAACGTGATCGTCTTGCCCAGTCCCATGTCGTCGGCCAGGCAGCACCCGAGGCCGAGCGACGTCATACGGTGCAGCCAGCCCAGGCCGCGCAACTGGTAGTCGCGCAGCGTCGCGGCGAGCGCGGTCGGCTGCGCAGGCGCGTCGTCCCCCAGACGTTCCGGGTCGGCGAGCCGGTCGCGCAACTGGCGCAGCGGGCCGGACGCCTGTACTTCCACATGCTCGCCGCGGCCGGTCTCGACCGCTCCCGTGAGCGCTGCCCCGAGCGCGTCCATGGGCGTGACCTTCCGGTCCCGGCGCTCGTGTGCGGTGCGCAGCGCTTCGGGGGCGACGAGCACCCACTGGTCGCGCAGCCGCACCAGTGGCCGTCCGGCCTCCGCCATCCGGTCCAGCTCCTCCCGGCTCAGCTCCTGCTCCCCGATGGCGAAGCGCCAGCTGAACGAGAGCAGCGCATCGGCGGAGAGCAGCGACGGCAGCGCGGACTCCGTGCGGTCCGGCGCCGGCTCCGCAGAAGCCGTCGCCTCCGGTGGGCCCACGACGGCACGTGTGGTGAGGGTGCGGGCGAGTTGCTTGGGCCAGTGGACCTGTACACCGGCGGTGGCGAGTGCCCGTGCGCCGGGCCCCAGCAGCTCGCCGATCTCCTCCTCGGCGAGCTCGAGGACGTCCGGTACGGCGGCGGAGAGCAGCGGCTCCAGCGGTGCCCAGGCGGCGGCTGCCCGCCGCAGCGTCAGCAGCGTGTCCGTGCGGGCGCGCGCCCCGAAGGCTTGCCCCGCCGGCGAGTCGCCGGCCCACACGTCCGAGACGTCGGCGACCAGGGCGGGGTCGGTGAGGCTGTGCAGCTGGAGCACGGCGGTGAAGCGCGCAGGAGTGGGCCCGCCGCGGAAGCCGAGATCGCCGTCCTGGCCGTCCAGCCCCGCGATCTCGATGCGGAGGGAGAGACGCACGCCCGCGTCGTGTCCGGCCGCCACATCGGCCGCCCAGGCCCGCTGCTCGGGGATGTGCTGAGGAGCCTCCGCCGCGTACGCGGGGCCGCCGACGGCCGTCACAGCTGCGGGGGAGCGCGGCAGCCCGTCGGCCACGGCGTCCAGGAACGAGCGCAGCAGCCGCTCCGGCGCGGGCAGCCGTACCGGGGAGGTACCGGGGAGCGGCGTGGCGTGCGCGTACGGAGGCATCGCGGCGGCGAGCTCCCGTATGCGGGCGATGTCCTCCGGTTCCAGCGGTCCGCACCGCCAGGCGTCGTGCTCGTCGGCACTCAGCCCGGGCAGCAGCCTGCCCCGTGCCACGAGGTGCAGCGCGACCACGGAAGCGGCGCCCCAGAAGGCCGCGGCGGGGTGCGCGGTACGGGAGACGCGTGCCCGGGTCAGTACGGGGAGCGCGGCGGCGACCGGCAGGAAGAGCGCGGGCACCTCACGGGTGACGACCTGGCCCTCTTCGGAGGGCAGGGCGACGGTCAGCCTCTCGGCGGACACGGTGCCCGCGGCGAATCCATCGGGAAGCGGCTCGCCATCGGGCGACGGCCCGCCATCGGGCCACCAGAAGGCGATCCGTCCCGTACGCGGCGGATCACCTGGCACGTACACGGCGGCGCACCGGGAGAGTCCGGAGAGCCGGTCGAGGGTGAGCGCGGGAAGTAGTGGCACGTGCCGACGGCTCCTCAAGTTTGACTACTTGCCTTTGGAGCGGCCGAGGGTACAACACGATCCGTGCCGGCGTGGAACCTCCGGCGCCGATTCGGCGTTCAATGGAAGACAACGAACGCGGCATCCGCCGCGGAAAGGGCGTGAAGGATGTCCACACGTGCGAAGGTCGCCGTCGGCGGCGTGGCGGCAGGCGTGATCCTGCTGTGGCTGCTGCCGTTCTGGGCGGCGCTGCTGGTCATGATCGGGGTGCCCGCGATCGCGTATCTGACGCTGGACCCCTCGCAGCGGCGGCGGCTGCGCCGCGTCACCCGCAAGGAGCTGGGCCGCTGAGTACCCCGGACGCCGCGCCGGTGCGGTCGGCGCCCGGGTGACCGGTGCGCGGCGCCACCGCGGCCGCGGCGCGGCCGTGACGCCACCGCGCGCGGTGCGCTGCCTCAGGCCGGCCGGGCCGCCATCGCGTCCAGCGACTCCAGCAGCCCGGGAAGCTCCGGACCACGGCCCACGGGAAGGACCTCGCCCGGCTCGTCGTCGAGCAGGACGAAGGCGATGTCGTCGGTCCGGGCGACGAGGCTCCAGCCCGGCCCGTCCACGCGCAGGGTGCGCGCCTCACCGGCGGCGAAGGACGAACGCACCCGCCCCGGCGGCGGAGGCTGTCGCACGTACTCACGCGCCTCGTCCAGCACCCGCCGCACCCCCGCGTGCGGCTTGGCGCCGGGATCGACGAACGTGACCTCGCCCTCGACCTGCTCGCGCCACACCGCCCACTGCAGGGCGATCTCGTCCGCTCCGAGGCGCCGTTGGGCCGGACCCCACTCCAGCGCGTCCGGAGGCGTCAGCGGCTCCGGATCGCCCTCCTCGGGCGCCGGGTCGTGCGGTGCCGGCACCCCGGGCGCCGCCACCGCGAGCGCGAGCGGCCAGCCCGGCAGGGCCGCGACGATGCTGTGCTCGTCGGGGGAGAGGTCGTACTCCATACCGCAGTCCCAGGCGGCTATCGCGCAGGCGACCAGCGAGACGTCCTCGGTCGCGACGGTCCAGCGCGCGCCCCGGCCGTCCTGGCCGAGCACGAGCCCGTAGCCCTCCTCGTACGGCTCCAGGCGCAGCTTGGCGCAGACCTCTGGATAGTCGTCACCGAGCACGCTCGGGAACTGCCCCGGCGTCAGCAGCACCGCGGTCAGTACGAACAGCTGGTCGTCATCGACCTCGCCGACGTAGCTGCCGTCGCCGACGGCGCCCTCCGTCGCGGACACTGGGCCTCCCACTCGTTCGCGGCCGGGGCAGGTGCCGACCGCACAGATCACGTCGTCGGCGCACCTTAATTGGCCGGACAGGCGATTGTCACGGCCCGTGTGCCCGCTCCCGGTGAATCCGGCGCGGCTCAGGCAGCCGGCAGGCTCAGCAGGTCCCTGGCCACTTCCTGCGGCGACTGGCGGCGCTCCCGCGCCAGCGCGATCAGCGCCCGGCACGCCAGTTCGTTGATGCCGAAGGCGAGTGCTTCAGGGGACACCCAGTCCGCGGCCTCGGCGCCGCGGTCCTCGTCCCCTTCGGCGCACGCTGCCACATGCGTGGCCGCGGCCTCGAAGAGGTTGTGCGCGCCCTTCCTTGCCGGCTCCCGCTCCGGACGTGGTGGCCGCGGTCCGAACAGGCCATGGGCGAGACGGAGCCGGAGTCTGCGAAGGAGGTCGGTCATCATTCCTCCATGCCGGTAGAGAAGCGTATGGCGCCTTTCAAGTCTCCCCTCTCCCCGTAGGGTTGGACCTTCGGCGACGAAAGGGACGGTGTTCTCGTGGGGCGTTACGACTTCCTCAAGGAGATTCAGCGGCTGGATCCTGAGCGCGACTTCCTGCGGATCTTCCGCATCACGGTGACGCACGAGTTCCCATGGGACATCACCAGAGCGCTTGAACTCGCCCTTTACCGTACGTATGCGGTGCCCAGCATCGGCCGTCTGCTCGCGGAGACCGCGGAGCTGACGGAGCGTACGCAAAAGCGCTACGACGACACCGCGCTCCTTCTGGACTCGGTCGTCGAGCACGGCTTTGAGACCGAGGACGGCCGCACGGCCATCCGGCGCATCAATCAGATGCACCGCAGCTACGACATCAGCAACGACGACATGCGTTATGTGCTGTGCACGTTCGTGGTCGTACCGAAGCGCTGGATCGATCAGTACGGCTGGCGGCGGTTGAGCGAGCACGAGAAGCGCGCGATGGCGGCCTACTACAGGACGCTCGGCGAGCACATGGGTATCACCGACGTGCCCCGGACCTACCAGGAATTCGAACGCTACCTGGACGACTACGAACACGAGCACTTCGGCTGGGATGAGGGCGGCAGGCGCGTCTCGGACGCCTCGCTCGACCTGATGGCCGGGTGGTACGGACCGCTGGCCCCCGTAGTGCGCGCCGGGAGCAAGGCCCTCCTGGACGACGCGCTGCTGGACGCGTTCCGCTACGACCGGCCGCGCCCGGCAGTACAGGCCGCCGTACGCGGCGCGCTGCGGCTGCGCGCCAAGGCCGTCCGCCTGCTGCCGCCGCGTCGCACACCTCACTACGCCCGTCAGAACCCGGAGATCAAGGGCTACCCGAACGGTTACCGCATCGCCGACCTCGGCACCTTCCCCAAGGGCCGGCAGGGCGGCGCGGGCTGTCCGGTGCCGCACGCCGACGGCGCGGCGAAATCGAGCCGCCGTTGACGTACGGTCACCCTCCGCGCACGGCCAGCGCCAGATAGCGCGCGTCCTCGTCCATGTACTGGACCAGGTCCCAGCCGCTGCGTGCCAGCATCGGCCGGAGGTTCGGCTCCGCCCGTAGGTCGTCCGGGGTGAGCGGTCGCCCCTTACGGGCTGCGAGGGCGGCCCGGCCGATCGGGTGGAAGAGCGCCAGCCGCCCTCCGGGCCGTACGACCCTGGCCAGTTCGGCGAGGTCGTGCGGTGGGTCGGCGAGGTGGGAGATCAGCCCGGCCGCGAAGACCGCGTCCAGGGCGCCGTCCCGCACCGGCAGCGCGGAGACGTCCGCGAGCAGCAGGGCCGCCTCGGCGCCCCGCCCGGCCCGTACGGCCTCCTCCAGCATCTCCGGCGTGAGATCGGCCCCGAACACCGTGCCGGACGGCCCCACGGCGGCGCGCAGCGCGGGCAGCGCCCGTCCGGTGCCGCATCCGGCGTCCAGTACGCGATCGCCCGCCCGCAGGCCCAGCTCCGCGACGCCTGCCGCGTACGCCGGCCCGTCGTCGGGAAAACGGGTGTCCCAGTGCCGTGCCCGCTGCCCGAAGAACTCCCGCACGTCGTGCGGCCGGTGGCCGGCCCGGTCGCGGCGACCGGCGCCGTCGGCAGAGAAGCTTTCGGCAGGGGTGCTGTCGCTGAATTCGTTCATGGTGACGACATGATCCCCCATCGGCCGGGCCGTGTACGGCTTTGATCCCGCAACGACCGGAACACCCGTAGGGCGCACAGGTTCGGGCGTAGGCCGGTCGGGCGTCGGCACGGCGCCGCCAATTGCCAGCACTTCCGGACTGTACGCCCGGGGGGCGGCCCTGACGCGGCTAGCGTCCCGTGGCCATGGGACACCCGGATCGTCTTCCCGGCCCCGAAAGCCCGATTTCGTCGGGCCCACGGGGCCGTGGAGCGCACGCCGTACGGGGCGGCCGTACCCTCCGCCCCCGTACGGTGCGCGCCCGCATCAGCTGCGTGCTCGCGGTCCCCGTCGTGGCCCTGCTCGCCCTCTGGGGCTCGGAGACCGTCACCGCCGTGCAGGACGCCGCGGCAGCGCGTCAGGCGCAGCGCATCGAGGACGACGTCCGCGCGCCCGTGCACAAAGTGGTGCGGGCCCTCCAGGAGGAACGCCGAGCCGCCGTCGCGTACTTGGCGGACCCCACTCAGGCGCGCGAGAACGCCTTCGGAGCGCGGGCCAGGGAGACGGCGAAGACCGCCACCAGGTTGCGGCTGGACGGCCGGCACACGGCGCCCGAGAGCGCGGGGCTCCCGGACCGCACGGTCGGCCATCTGACGGATCTCGCCACCGCACTCGATGCCCTGCCGAAACAGCGCCGGCTGACGATGGAGCGCTCCCTCACCTGGCAGCAGGCATCCGGTCCCTACACGGCGGCCATCGCCTCGGCCTTCACCGTCAACGGAGCGCTGAACGGCCCGGCGAACGGCACACGGCTCCTCGGGGAACTGGGCCGCGCCTGTGAGCTGCTCGCCCAGGAGGACGCCGACCTCACCGCCGCCGACCTCACGGGAACGCTGGACAAGGACCGGCAGCGGTCGTTCACCGGTACCGTCGCGGCGCGGCGCCTCATGGAACGCATCGCCACCGAGAACCTGCCGACATCCGTGGACGCACCCTGGCGCACACTCGCCACTGGCCTCGCTCACGCGGACGTCCGCGCCATGGAGAGCGCGGTGAGCGCCGCCGCCCCCGGCCGCGACGCGGCACAGGCGGCCCCAGGAGCCCGCTGGCGGCCCTCGTACGAGGATCTGCGGCGCGGACTGCGGGGCATCGAGAAGGACGTGGCCGCCGACACCGCACGCCGCCCTGGCCCGCTCGTGTACGGGTTCTCGCCGTTCTCCGCAGCGGCTGTCGGCCTCGGGTTCGTCGCCCTCGTGCTCTCCCTGGTCGTCGCCGTACGGATCGGCCGCCGACTGGCCACGGAACTCACCGCCCTGCGTGACGGTGCGCTCGGCATCGCCCGGCACGAACTCCCCGAAGCGCTGCACGAAGCGCGTGCCGGCCGACAGGCCGACACCTCCACCGCCCATGAAGCACCGCCCACCGCCCACGAGACACCGACCGCCGCTGACGAGATCACACAGGTCCGCGCTGCCCTGGACAGCGTGCACCGGGCAGCGCTGGACGCGGTCGCGGAGCGGGCCGGACCGGCCGACGGCATCAGCGGCGTCTGCGTGAACCTCGCCCGCCGCAGCCAGGTCCTCCTCCACCGCCAGCTCGCCCTCCTGGACAGCATGGAACGCCGCTCCCAGGGCCCGGCCGAACTCGGCGACCTGTTCCGGCTCGACCACCTCACCACCCGTATGAGGCGCCATGCCGAGAGCCTGCTCATCCTCTCGGACGCGGCTCCCGGACGCGCCTGGCGGTCACCGGTGCCGCTCACGGGCGTGGTGCGCGCGGCGGTTTCGGAGATCGAGGACTACGCGCGCATCGAGGTGCGGCGCCTCCCCGCGGGCGTGATCCCGGGTGACGCGGTCGCGGAGCTCACCCACCTACTGGCCGAGCTCATCGAGAACGCCGCACAGTTCTCACCGCCGCACACCAAGGTGCGGGTCCAGGGAGAACAGGTCGGCACCGGGCACGTGCTGGAGATCGAGGACCGTGGGCTGGGCATGGAGGAAGCGGCACGGGACGAAGCCAACCGGCGCATCGAGCAGGCCGCCTCGCTCGACCCGTTTGACGCCGACCGACTGGGGTTCTTCGTGGTCAGCCGGCTGGCGGCCCGGCACGGCGTACGCGTCGTCCTGCGCGCCTCGGCATACGGAGGCACGACGGCGGTGGTACTTCTGCCGAACGCGCTGGTGCACGAGGCCACGCCCCCAGTACGGAGCGCGCCGGCCCGCCCGCCCCGGGATGTGCCACTGGAGCGGGTACGCGCGCACCTCGAACGCCGGACCGGCCGCGCACTGGAGCCCTCGGCAGACGCAGCCGTAACGGCCTCGCCCGATGGCGGGGCACAGCCCGACGGCCTGGACGGGCTCCCGCGCCGCATACCGCAGCGCAGCCTCGCCGTTCAGCTGCGCGACTCGCCCCCTGCCGAGGCGGACACGCCGCCCGAGGAGGAGCCCACGCTCAGCCCGGAACAGGCACGCACCCGTATGACCGCCTACCGCCACGGCTGGGCCCGCGGCTCCACGAAGGGAGAACCCTGATGCACGAGGAACGAGCGAGCGGCACACCGTCGCGTCCCCGGAGCGGCCTCGACTGGCTGCTGGACGATCTGGCCGCCCGGGTGCCGGAGGTCCGGCACGCCGTGGTGCTCTCCGGCGACGGCCTGGTGACCGGGGCCTCGGGCTCGCTCCCCCGGGAGGACGCCGACCACCTGGCGGCCGTGGCCTCGGGATTCCACAGCCTGGCCAAGGGCACCGGGCGCCACTTCTGCTCGGGCAGAGTGCGCCAGACGGTGGTGGAGATGGACAACGGCGTCTTGTTCGTCTCCGCGGCCGGGGACGGTTCGTGTCTGGCGGTGCTCAGTACGGCGGTGGCCGACATCGGGATGATCGCCTACGAGATGGCCCGGCTCGTCCGGCGCGTGGGCGAACACCTGCGTACCCCACCGCGCTTCACCACATGAGAGGCGCAGGCGGTGCGTGATGCCCCAGGACCGCCGGTGGTACACCACGTCGGCAGGGCCGCAGGTCCGCCCGCACCGGTCCACGGCCGTGCGCCACGGCGGTGATCCAGTTCACCGAATCGCCCCCGATTGTGACGCGAGAGGGATTACGGTCCTGACCGTACGTCCCGAGCACCGCACATCGGGCCACCGGACCGCTCCGGTCACATCGGCCGGCACCGGTGTGACCGGGCCCCGGCACCCACGAACGCGTCAACCTCACCTGCGCACTGGCCCCGAGTGCGCACACCGCCTCCTGGAGGACAGTACCGATGGTTTCCGCGGATTCCGTGCACCCCGGAACGGTGCAGGACGAGCCCGAGATGGCCTTGAAGATCCTGATAGCGGGCGGCTTCGGAGTCGGCAAGACGACGCTGGTCGGCTCGGTCAGCGAGATCCGCCCGTTGCGCACCGAGGAGTACCTCAGCGAGGTGGGGGAGGGGGTCGACGACACCCGCGGTGTGGACGGCAAGACCACCACCACGGTGGCCATGGACTTCGGCCGGATCACCATCAGATCGGGCCTGTCGCTGTACCTCTTCGGAACCCCCGGGCAGGAGCGCTTCTGGTTCCTGTGGGACGACCTCTCCGAAGGCGCCCTGGGCGCCGTCGTCCTCGCGGACACCCGCAGACTGGCGGACTGCTTCCCCGCGGTGGACTACTTCGAGAACCGCCGGGTGCCGTTCCTCGTGGCCGTCAACTGCTTCCCCGGAACGCGCTCCTACGGCGCGGACGACGTGTCGCGGGCGCTGGACCTGGACGGCGGTACGCCTGTGCTGCTGTGCGACGCGCGCGACCGAGATTCCGGGAAGGAAGTACTGATCCGGCTGGTCGAGCACGCAGGGCGGATGCACACGGCCCGCCTACTGGACACCGCGAGTCGCCCCTAGGTCCAGCGGTCCCGCGGCCCCGCTCGAGGTCAGGCCGCGATCTCCGCCATGGCCAGCGCCTTGTCGACATGGACCCGTACGAGCAACTCCCCGGGCACGCCATTGCGCGCCCCGAACTGCTCGGCCAGCTCTTCGCCCATGTACCGCGCGGCGATGCGGGTCGCCCACGCGCGTACCTCCGGCAGTTCCTCGCTGACCTGCGCCCGTCCCTCGATCACGACGAAGTCGAACGGCGGCCGGTCGTCGTCCACGCACAGCGCCACCCGCCCGTCCCGGAGCAGATTCCGGCCCTTCACCGTCTCTTTCCCGGTGTTGAACACCACGTCGTCGCCGTCCAGCAGGAACCACACGGGCGCGAGATGCGGCCTGCCGTCGGCCCGCACGGTCGCCAGCTTGCCCGTGCGGGTGCCGTGGGAGACGAACGCCTGCCACTCGTCCTTGGTCATCCTTCGTGCCATGGAGCCATCCTGCTGTATCCGGAGTCCCAGGAGTCGGAGGGCGCGGGCCGACGTGCCGGGCCGCTTGCCGAGAACGCCGAGGTGAGCGAGGCTGGCACAGCGGTGCGCGACACGTGGCACTGCCGACCGGTAGGTAGCACGGTGTTACGGGGAGGAAGCGGGCATGGCACTGAGCAGCGGACTGGACTGGCTGCTGGACGACCTGACACGACGCGTCGATCAGGTGCGGCACGCCCTCGTGCTCTCCAACGACGGCTTGGTCACCGGAGCGAGCGAGGGGCTGGAGCGGGAGGACGCCGAGCACCTGGCCGCGGTCGCCTCCGGACTGCACAGTCTGGCCAAGGGTTCCGGGCAGCAGTTCCGGGCGGGCCGGGTACGGCAGACCATGGTCGAGTTCGACGACGGGGTGCTGTTCGTGACGGCGGCGGGCGACGGCAGTTGCCTGTGCGTGCTGGCCGAGGCCGACTCCGACCTGGGGCAGATCGCGTACGAGATGACGCTGTTGGTGAACCGGGTCGGGGAACATCTCGGCGTCGCGGTGCGCCAGCCGGAAAGTTATCCACAGGTCTGAGGCGGGGGTTGACCCGCTGTCACACCCCGCGGCTACAGTCGTGACTGTCAGTGATTGGACTGTAGCGGGGGAGTGCGACATGACCGCGATGTACGAGGGTTCCGAGACACTCGCGATGGGGCGGGCGGCTCGTGAACTAGGGCTGAAAACAGGCGAGTTCGAGCTCGCCACGCAGCTCGAAGAAGTGATGACGGTCCTGCCGGGGCCGGGCGGCGCGCCCGGCCGGCGGCGGGTGCCGGCGGCCGAGGTCGAGCGGCTGCGGGAGGAAGAGGGATTCCCGGAAACGCTGCGTGAGCGGATCCGCGTCGTCGGCGCGACGGAGGGCGCCGAACTGCTGGGCATCGCCCCCGGCAGGTTCCTGCGTCTGGCCCGGGCGGGCTGCTTCGGCCCTGTCCGCTTTTATGTGAACCGCTACGGCGCGATCGTGTGGCAGTACCTGGCAGCGGAGCTCCAGGCTTTCGCGGGCAGGGAATGCAGCCTCATCCACGGGCCCACACCGCCGCCGATGCGCGAGCTGCTGACCCGCGGCCAGGACTGGCGGGGCCGGCTGTGGCGGAGTCGACGGGTCGCCCAGCTCGTGGAGGAGGCGGACGGCTCCTGGGCGGTCTCGGCCGTGATCGCCGCCGTACTGCCGCCGGAGGAGCTGGCATCGCTGGTACGTGACCCGGCGGAGCGGGCCTGGCTGCGCAAGCTGAGGCCACGCCTGTCGTCGGCCGGGGCGAACACGACCCGCACCCGTGAGGCGGTCGAACGCGCCGAGACGGCGGAGGAGTTCGATGAGGTGATGTGGTACCGCATCAGCCTCTCCCGGCAGCTCGACGCGGCCCGCCAGGAACACCCGGCACCGACTCTCTCCCGCCCCGGCATCGGCCCTTCGCGCCCGGACTTCGACGAATCCCGCCTTCAGGAGCCGTACGGGGCAGAGCCTTATACGGCAACGGGCCCTGCGACAGTCGGCTCTGCCAACGGTTCCGATCGGGCACCGAGCGACGAGGTCGCCGCGCCCCACGGCCCCGATGAGGCGCCGTCCCACGAGGCAACCGCGCCCAACAGCCCCAGCCCCGACGAGGTACCGAGCGGAGAGGTGGCCACACACCACAGCCCTGGAGGAGTACTCGCCCCCGAGGCAGCCGCGCGCCGTGCACGTCTCATCCGCGCACGGACAGGGACTCCGACTCCCTCCCGCACTCGGCCGAGGACGGCAGCTACCGGCGGCACCCCGCCTAGGTCCGGCGCCGACAGGCCCGGCTCGTTGTTCGGTCGGCGACGGGCCGGAAGGGTCGGCGAGGCGGCCGGACCGTCCCCGGCCCGACCGTCGACCGATCGCCCCGGTGCGCCCCCGCCCGGCCGCGGCCGCGGCTTCGCCGGCCGCTCTCGCCCTCAGTCACCCAGCTTGCGAAAGAGCCCTTCCTGGACGACCGAGACGAGCAGTCTGCCCTCGCGGTCGTAGATACGGCCACGGGCCAGCCCCCGGCCGCCGGTGGCGATCGGCGACTCCTGGTCGTAGAGGAACCACTCGTCCGCGCGGAACGGCCGGTGGAACCACATCGCGTGATCGAGAGACGCCATGTCGAATCCGCGCGGACCCCACAGCGGCTCGATCGGGATGCGCACGGCATCCAGCAGCGTCATGTCGCTGGCGTACGTCAGCGCGCAGGTGTGGACGAGCGGGTCGTCACCCAGCGGCCCGACCGCTCGCATCCACACGGCGCTGCGCGGCTCCGCACCCTCGATCTCCTCCGGCTTCCACCGCAGGCGGTCGACGTAGCGGATGTCGAAGGGCTGGCGGCGGGCCATCCGTTCCAGCGCCTCGGGCAGTCCGCCGAGGTGCTCGCGTACCTCCTCGGTGACCGTCGGCAGGTCCTCGGGAGCCGGCACCACTCGGCCGATCGGAAGTTGATGCTCGAAGCCCGGTTCGGGCTTGTGAAAGGAGGCGGTCAGATTGAAGATCGTGCGCCCCTGCTGGACGGCCACGACCCGGCGCGTGGTGAAGGAACGTCCGTCACGCACCCGCTCGACCTGGTACACGATCGGCACCCCGGGCCGGCCCGGCCGCAAGAAGTACGCGTGCAGCGAGTGGACCGGCCGGTGCCCTTCCGTGGTCCGCCCGGCGGCCACCAGCGCCTGCCCGGCGACCTGGCCGCCGAAGACCCGTTGCAGGGATTCCTGGGGGCTGCGGCCGCGGAAGATGTTCACCTCGATCTGTTCCAGATCGAGCAGGTCGACCAGCTTTTCCGCCGGATTGGTCATCTACGGGCGTCCTTCGTCGGTGTCGGAGAGGAGTCGGAGCAGAGGCGCTCGGCCGGCACGAGACCCACGGTGGTCCCTGAGCAGGCGCCCCCGGTCGGAACCGGACGGGCGCCCACCGTCGGAATCATGCAGGTGTCCATCGTCAGAGCTGGCCCACCGAGGTGACGCGCACGACCGCGCGTCCCTCCTCGTCCGAGGCGGCGAGATCCACCTCGGCAGAGATGCCCCAGTCATGGTCGCCGTTCGGGTCGGCGAACGTCTGCCGGACCCGCCACAGTCCGTGCGCGGTGTCCTCCTCGATCTGCAGAAGCTTGGGGCCGCGCGCGTCGGGGCCGGTGCCCAGGTCTTCGTACTCGTCCCAGTAGGCGTCCATCGCGTCCGCCCAGGCGTCCTCGTCCCACCCGGAGTCGGCGTCCAGCTCGCCCAGCTCCTCGACCTTGTCCAGCGCCGCGAGCTCGACCCGGCGGAACATCGCGTTGCGGACGAGCACCCGGAAGGCGCGGACGTTGGTCGTGACCGGCTTGACCTCGTCCGCGTGCTCCATGGCCTCCTCGGCCGTCTCCGCCTCGGGGTTGGCGAGCTGTTCCCACTCGTCCAGGAGGCTGGAGTCGACCTGGCGGACCATCTCGCCGAGCCAGGCGATGATGTCCTCGAAGTCCTCGGACTTCAGGTCGTCGGGCACCGTGTGGTCCAGAGCCTTGTACGCGCTCGCGAGGTAGCGCAGCACGATGCCCTCGGTCCGGGCCAGCTCGTAGAACGAGACGAACTCCGTGAAGGTCATGGCCCGCTCGTACATATCGCGGATGACCGACTTGGGCGACAGCGGGTGGTCGCCGACCCAGGGGTGGCTGTGCCGGTAGAGGCCGTAGGCGTGGGAGAGCAGCTCCTCCAGCGGCTTGGGGTACTCGACGTCCATGAGGCGCTCCATGCGGTCCTCGTACTCGACGCCGTCGGCCTTCATCTGGGCGACCGCCTCGCCCTTGGCCTTGTTCTGCTGCGCGGCCAGGATCTGCCGCGGGTCGTCCAAAGTGGACTCCACGACCGAGACCATGTCGAGCGCGTAGGACGGCGACTCGGGGTCCAGCAGGTCGAATGCGGCCAGCGCGAACGTGGACAGCGGCTGGTTGAGAGCGAAGTCCTGCTGCAGGTCCACGGTGAGCCGCACGATCCGGCCCTCGGCGTCCGGCTCGTCCAGCCGCTCCACGATCCCGCCGTCCAGCAGCGAACGGTAGATGGCGATGGCCCGCCGGATGTGCCGCAGCTGGTTCTTGCGCGACTCGTGGTTGTCCTCCAGCAGGCGGCGCATGGCCTCGAAGGCGTTGCCGGGCCGGGCGATCACGGACAGCAGCATCGCGTGGGTGACGCGGAAACGGGAGGTCAGCGGCTCCGGATCGGCGGCGATCAGCTTCTCGAAGGTGTTCTCACCCCAGTTGATGAAGCCCTCGGGCGCCTTCTTCCGGACGACCTTCCGGCGCTTCTTCGGATCGTCACCCGCCTTCGCGAGCGCCTTCTCGTTCTCGACGACGTGCTCGGGGGCCTGCGCGACGACAAAGCCCGCGGTGTCGAAACCGGCCCGCCCGGCGCGTCCCGCGATCTGGTGGAACTCACGGGCCCGCAGGGTGCGCACCCGGGTCCCGTCGTACTTCGTCAGCGCGGTGAAGAGCACGGTGCGGATCGGCACGTTCACGCCCACGCCGAGCGTGTCCGTCCCGCAGATCACCTTCAGCAGACCCGCCTGGGCCAGCTTCTCCACCAAGCGCCGGTACTTGGGCAGCATCCCGGCGTGGTGCACGCCGATTCCGTGCCGTACGTACCGCGAGAGGTTCTGCCCGAATTTGGTGGTGAAGCGGAAATTGCCGATCAGCTTGGCGATCTCGTCCTTCTCGGCCCGCGTGCACATGTTGATGCTCATCAGCGCCTGCGCCCGTTCCACGGCCGCGGCCTGCGTGAAGTGCACGATGTAGACCGGCGCCTGGTGCGTCTCCAGCAGCTCGGTCAGCGTCTCCGTCATCGGTGTCGTGCGGTATTCGTACGACAGCGGCACGGGACGCGTCGCGGACCGGACGACCGAGGTCGGCCTGCCCGTACGCCGGGTCAGGTCCTTCTCGAACATCGAGACGTCGCCGAGCGTCGCCGACATCAGGATGAACTGCGCCTGCGGCAGTTCCAGCAGCGGAATCTGCCAGGCCCAGCCGCGGTCCTGCTCGGCGTAGAAGTGGAACTCGTCCATGACGACCTGGCCGACGTCGGCGTCCCTGCCGTCCCGCAGCGCGATCGAGGCGAGCACCTCGGCGGTGCAGCAGATGACGGGTGCGTCGGCGTTGACGGAGGCGTCGCCGGTGAGCATGCCGACGTTCTCGGTGCCGAAGAGCTTGCACAGGTCGAAGAACTTCTCGGACACCAGCGCCTTGATGGGGGCGGTGTAGAAGGTGACCTGGTCCTTGGCCAGGGCGGTGAAGTGCGCGCCCGCCGCGACGAGGCTCTTACCGGAACCGGTGGGGGTGGACAGGATGACGTTCGCCCCCGAGACCACCTCGATCATTGCCTCTTCCTGGGCAGGGTAGAGCGAGATGCCCTGCTGCTCGGCCCAGGTCGAAAAGGCTTCGAAGAGGGCATCGGGGTCGGCGTCGTTCGGCAGATGATCGATGAGGGTCACGCCCCCATACTGCCTTCCTTCACCCCGGAAGAGGGAACCGGCGGGTTCGGCGGTGATCATCGGGCGCTACGCTGTGTCGCCGACCACACGTCACCGGCGCGCGAACACCCGTCGCCGGGGCGAGAACAAAGACGACAAGGGGTGGGGAACAACCATGATGGGACCGGCGCACTCGCTGTCCGGGGCCGCGGCCTGGCTGGGGGTGGGCGCGGCGGCCGGCGCCGCGGGGCACCCGATGCCCTGGCCGGTGGTCGTCGTCGGCGCGCTGATCTGTGCCGGTGCGGCCCTCGCCCCCGACCTGGACCACAAGGCGGCCACGATCTCGCGTGCCTTCGGCCCGCTGTCCCGGGGGCTGTGCGAGATCGTCGACAACATCTCCCACGCCGTCTACAAAGCCACTCGGATGAAGGGCGACGCACGCCGTTCCGGTGGTCACCGCACCTTGACCCACACCTGGCTGTGGGCGGTGCTCGTCGGCGCGGGCATGTCGGTACTGGCCGTACAGGGTGGCCGCTGGGCGGTGCTCGCCATTCTCTTCGTGCACATGGTCCTCGCCATCGAAGGGCTGCTGTGGCGAGCGGCGCGGGTCTCCAGCGATGTGCTGGTGTGGCTGTTGGGCGCGGCCTCGGCGTGGATTCTGGCCGGGGTGCTGGACCAGCCGGGGAACGGCTCGCACTGGCTCTTCACGGACCCGGGCCAGGAGTACCTCTGGCTGGGCCTGCCGATCGTGCTGGGCGCGCTGGTGCACGACATCGGCGACGCCCTGACCGTCTCGGGCTGCCCGATCATGTGGCCCATCCCGATAGGCCGCAAGCGCTGGTACGCGGTCGGTCCGCCGAAGGGCATGCGCTTCCGTGCGGGCAGCTGGGTGGAGCTGAAGGTCCTGATGCCGATCTTCACCCTCCTCGGCGGCATAGGCGGCCTGACGGCCCTCGGCTTCCTGTAGCCCTTGGGCCCGGCACCCGCGGCGAACCGGTCGCCCGCGACATCCCGGACTCCCCGGGCGCACCGAGTACCGCTGGCGTACTGAGTGCCGCTGGAGTACTGAGTACCACTGGCGCGCCGAGGTCCTCTGGCGCCCTCGGTACTCCCGGAGCCCGCCGCGCCCCGGAGGCTCCGGGCGGCGCGGCCGACCCCGAAGGCCCGAAAGGCCAAGCCGTACTGTGCAGCCCGGCCGACCCCGCAGGCCCGAACGGCCCGGCCGTCCTGTCCGGCCGAGCCGGCCCAGCCGGTCGAGCCGGCCCGAGCGACCCGGTCGGTCCGGGCGACCCGGCCGGCCCCGGCGGCCCAGCCGTCCCGGCCGACCGACCAGGGCGACGGGCCCCGAGCGAGCGGTCTGACGCCCGGACGCGTGGTCCCGCCGCCCCCGAGCGGGGCTCCCCGGCCACGCTCGCCGGAGGTCGTCGGTCCCCGGAGAGCGCGGCCGGGGCGAGCGCATCAGGCGTGCCAGGAGCGCCAGAGGGCGGCGTAGGCGCCGTCGGCGGACACCAGCGCGTCGTGACTGCCGAGCTCGGTGATGCGGCCTTCCTCGACCACGGCGATGACGTCCGCGTCGTGAGCGGTGTGCAGCCGGTGGGCGATGGCGACGACGGTACGGCCGTCCAGCACCTTGCCCAGCGAGCGCTCCAGATGACGAGCGGCCCGCGGATCCAGCAGCGAGGTGGCCTCGTCCAGGACCAGCGTGTGCGGGTCCGCCAGGACGAGCCGCGCCAGTGCGATCTGCTGGGCCTGCGCCGGAGTCAAGGCGTGGCCGCCGGAGCCGACCTCCGTGTCCAGCCCTTCGTCCAGTCCGCGTGCCCAGCCGTCCGCGTCCACCGCGCCCAGCGCGGCCCACAGCTCCGCGTCGTCGGCGCCCGTGCGGGCCAGCAGCAGGTTGTCGCGCAGCGAGCCCACGAAGACGTGGTGCTCCTGGTTGACCAGCGCCACGTGGGCGCGTACTCGCTCCGCCGGCATCCGGGACAGCTCGGCACCGCCCAGGGTGATCTCACCCTTGCGCGGTGCGTAGATGCCCGCGAGGAGCCGGCCGAGTGTCGACTTTCCCGCGCCCGACGGACCGACGAGTGCCACGCGGCTGCCGGGCTGTACCCGCAGCGAGACGTCGTGCAGGACGTCGACGCCGGCGCGGTAGCCGAACCGCACCCCGTCGGCATGGACGTGCCGGCCGTCGGGGGTGATCCGTTCGTCGGCCGCCTCGGGCTCGATCTCCCGCACGCCGACGAGCCGCGCGATCGACACCTGGGCGACCTGCAGTTCGTCGTACCAGCGCAGGATCATGCCGATCGGCTCGATCATCATCTGCGAGAGCAGCGCGCCCGTCGTCAGTTGGCCGAGCGTCATCCAGCCCTGCAGGACGAAGACACCGCCGAGCATCAGGACGGCACCGAGGTTGAGGGTGTGGGTCGCGTTGATCACCGGGAAGAGGACCGAGCGGAGGTAGAGCGTGTACCGCTCCCACTGGGTCCACTCGCGGACTCGCCGCTCCGACAGCCGGATGCGGCGGTCGCCGAGCCGGTGCGCCTCGATGGTGCGCCCCGCGTCGACCGTCTCGGTGAGCGCGGCGGAGACCGCCGCGTATCCGGCGGCCTCGGAACGGTAGGCGCTCGGTGCGCGTTTGAAGTACCAGCGGCAGCCCACGATCAGCAGGGGCAGCGGGACGAGTACGGACAGGGCGAGCGCCGGGGCGGTCACGCCGAGCGCCCCGACCAGCAGCCCGATCCAGACCACGCCGATGGACAGCTGCGGCACGGCCTCGCGCATCGCGTTGGCCAGCCGGTCGATGTCCGTGGTGATCCGGGACAGCAGGTCGCCGGTGCCGGCCCGCTCCAGCACGCCGGGCGGCAGCCCGACGGACCGTACGAGGAAGTCCTCGCGCAGGTCCGCGAGCATCCGCTCGCCGAGCATCGCGCCGCGCAGCCGGACCATCCGCACGAACACCGTCTGGATGACCAGGGCGAGCGCGAACAGCCCGATGGTGCGCTCCAGATGCAGGCCGCGCGCGCCGTCGGCGAGGTCTTCCACGAGGCCGCCAAGGAGATACGGGCCGACCATCGAAGCGACGACGGCGACGGCATTGACGGTGACGAGGAGGACAAATGCTTTTCGGTGACGGCGGATCAGCCCCGCGGCGTAGCTGCGTACGGTCGCGGGGGAACCGACGGGGAGAATGGTCGTGGTACGTGCGGCTTCCGGATCGTGCTCCGGCGGCGCCAGGCCGATCATGCCGTCTCCTCGATGGAGTCGAGCGCGCCTACGCGGGCGTGCGGTGGGGTGAGGGGCTCCGTGTCCCGCGGGGTGTCCGTCCGGGCTTCGTGCGAGGTGCCCTGCGCTCCTTCACGCGGGTCTGTGCCCGGGCCCTCGTACGGACCTTCCTGCGGATCTTCCCGCGGGACGGAGGCGTCGGCGGCCTGCTTCCGCACACGTTCCTCCTCGGTCTCGCGGGTGACGACCGAGTGGTAGGCCGGGGAGGTACGGAGCAGGTCGCGGTGCGGGCCGACCGCGGTGACCTTGCCGTCGGGCACGAAGACCACCTGGTCCGCGCGGTCCAGTACCAGCGGGCTGGAGGTGAGGACGACCGTGGTGCGGCCGTCGCGGAGGGCGTGCAGACCGTCGGCGATCCGGGCCTCGGTGTGCGAGTCGACCGCGCTGGTCGGCTCGTCGAGTACCAGCACCTCCGGGTCGGTGACCAGCGACCGGGCCAGCGCCAGCCGTTGGCGTTGACCGCCGGAGAGGGAGCGGCCGCGTTCGGTGATGCGGCTGTGCATCGGGTCGCCCGAGTCGTCGGTGCCGGACTGGGCGAGCGCGGCCAGTACGTCGTCGCACTGGGCGGCGGCCAGGGCCTGTTCGGCGGTGACGGCGCCGGAGGACGGCACATCGAACAGCTCGTGCAGCGTTCCGGACAGCAGTACCGGGTCTTTGTCCTGTACCAGGACCGCCTGGCGGGCGGCGTCCCGCGGTACGTCGTCCAGGGGGGTGCCGCCGAGTTCCACGGAAGGGAGAGCGACGCGCGAGGGAACGGCCGCGTCCGCCGCGGCCTCCCCGCTGCCCTTCTCGCTGTCCTCGCGCTTGGCGTCGCCCGCGTCGCCCGCGTCGCCCACGCTGCCCGCGCCGTCCGCGGCGCGCTCGCCCCGCTCATCCCCTTCCTCCGGTTCGTTCGCCGGATGTCCGCCCAGCCGTTCCGCCAGTCGGCCGGCCGCGTCCGGGTCGCCACAGACCACCGCCGTGAGACGGCCGGCCGGGGCGAGCAGGCCGGTGGCCGGGTCGTAGAGGTCACCCCGGAGCGGGGCGTGGTCCGTGATGCGACCGTCGGTCGGACGGCTGAGGGCCAGGACGCGGGCCGTCCGTTTCGCGGACGGCCGGGAAAAGGAGTACGCCTGCGCGATCTCCTCGAAGTGCCGCAGCGGAAAGAGCAGGAAGGTGACCGCGCTGTACATGGTGACCAGCGCGCCGACCTCGACGCGGCCGTCCAGGGCCAGCCGCGCGCCGTACCAGACGACCACGATCAGCAGCAGCCCCGGCAGCGCGACCTGGACGGCCGAGATCAGCGACCACATCCGGGCACTGCGGACGGCGGCCTTGCGGACATCCTGGGAGGCGGTGCGGTAGCGGCCGAGGAACAGCTCCTCGCCGCCGATGCCGCGCAGCACACGAAGTCCCGCGACGGTGTCGGAGGCCAGTTCCGTGGCGCGGCCGGCCTTTTCCCGCTGCTCGTCGGCGCGGCGCGTCGCGCGCGGCAGCAGCGGCAGTACGGCGAGCGCCAGTACCGGTACGCCGATCGCGACCACGACGCCCAGCGTGGGCTGGTAGATCACCAGGGCCACGCACACGCCGACCGTGGTGAGCGCGGCGGCCGAGAAGCGGGAGATGGCCTCGACGAACCACCCGATCTTCTCCAGGTCGCCGGTGCTCACGGCGACCACTTCGCCGGCCGCGACCCGCCGGGTCAGGGCGGAGCCCAACTCCGCGGTCTTGCGGGCGAGCAGTTGCTGGATGCGGGCGACGGCGGTGATCCAGTTGGTGACGGCAGCGCGGTGCAGCATCGTGTCGCCGACCGCGACCAGTACGCCCAGGACCACCATCAGGCCGCCCGCCAGGGCCAGTCCGGCGCCGGAACGGTCGGCGACGGCCTGGACGGCGATGCCCACCGGCACAGGGAAGGAGGCCACAGCACCGGTGTGCACCAGCCCCCAGGCCGTGGCCTTGAGCTGGCCGCCCAGTTGCCGGCGGTAGAGCCAGACCAGGAAGCGGCCGCCGGAACGGACGTCGGGGACACCCGGGTCGGGATGCGGTAGATCGCGAATCTGCATGACGTCCAAGAGTTTCGTCGGGTACGGAGCCCGGGTGCGGGGCCCGGACAGGAGTCCGGGCACGAGGCCGGGCACGGAGCCCCGGCCGGAGGAGCGTGGCCGGGAGCCCGCGGGGCGCGGCAGGCGCGGCGGAACAGGGCAGGGCTGTGCCGCTTGCGCCTGCGACAGGAGCAGGGCAGAGCCATGGAAGGTTGGCGTGGAATGGCCGGGATTTTCAATTGTTTTTCTGGCGGAACGCATGAATCGGGCCACGATGTGCGGTCCGGGAGGGCGTCGGCCCGTTCGTGGTGGGCCGCCTCGCCCGATGGGCCGGGGTCGGACAGTGCGACCATGTGAACCATGCGGAGTACAAGTAAGGCGGCCGTGCTGGTCGCCGCGGGGCTGGTCCTGGTGGCGGGTTGTGGCGGTGCCCAGGGGGACGGCAAGGAAGCCGCCGGGCGCGCGGGGAAGTCCGGCGCCACGCCGTCGACGGGGCTGACGCGCATACCCGGCGTGGGTGAGGGGCTGCAGTCCCGCATCCCTGCCGATTCCCGGCAGGTGATCGCGGTCTACGGCAACGGCGAGAACGCCACCACCTCAACCGTCGTGCTGTATACGAAGGACGCCGGAGAGAACTCCGGTACCAGCACCGGCAGCGGCTCCGGCAGCACCTGGAGCCGGGAGCGTAGTTGGGAGGCGCACAACGGCAAGCGTGGCTGGACGCTGCACCACCACGTGGGGGACAAGCGCAGCCCGGTCGGCGTGTACACGCTCTCGGACGCGGGCGGCGTGCTGCCCGACCCGGGCGCGAAGCTGCCGTACACCGCGTCTGCTGCCTTCACGCCGCCCTCGTACTGGGCGAAGCGGACCCGGCACGACTTCGACTACGTCATCGCCATCGACTACAACCGCGCCAAGGGCGTCTCGCCGCTCGACCCGACCCGGCCCGAGGGGGAGTCCAAGGGGGGCGGCATCTGGCTGCACATGGACCACGGCAGTGGTACGTCCGGCTGCGTGAGCCTGCCCAAGTCCGGTATGCGGTACCTGTTGCGCACGATCGATCCCGCGCAGCACCCCGTCGTGGTGATGGGCGACAAGGCCCACCTGGAGGCATGATCATGCTCTCCGCAGCACGCTGATCACGCGCGGCGCGGAACGCACTCCGCGCGGGGTGACAGATTTGGTAACAGGCTGTCGTACCGTCGGTTACTTGGAGCAAGCTCCAAGATTTTCTTCGATGTAACACCGACCCCTTCTGTGCGGCATGCGGCTCAGCCATAGTGACGGATCACGGAAACCGGAAGTCCGTTTCCGCATCCCAGAATCCGTCCTAGGGAGTGCCCGTGCCGCACGCCACCGGATCGCTCGCTCGCCGAGCAGGCCGCATGCTGCGCACCAGTCTGTTCACGCAGGTCCTCGTCGCCCTGCTCATCGGAGTCCTCGTCGGACGGCTGTGGCCGCAGTTCGGCTCGGCCGTCCAGCCGCTCGGCGACGGCTTCGTCCGCCTCATCAAGGCGATGATCGCCCCGCTCGTCTTCTGCGTCGTCGTCGCCGGCATCACCAAGGCCGGTGACCTGCGGGCCTTCGGGCGGATCGGCCTCAAGGCGCTGATCTGGTTCGAGGTGGCGACCACACTCGCGCTCGTCATCGGCCTGCTCGCCGGCAACGTCTTCGGGCCCGGTACGGGCATGCACGTCGACCCGGCGTCGCTCGACCAGGGCGCCGTGGACGCCAAGACCGGGGGCGGGCACCTGCCGTCCACCGCGCAGTTCATCCTGGAGTCGCTGCCGGACAGCGCGGTCGGGGCGTTCGCGGAGAACTCGCTGCTCCAGGTCCTCGTGCTGTCCTGCCTGGTGGGCGCGGCACTGCTGCACCTCGGGCAGACGAAGGTGCCGCAGATCCTGCCGTTCATCGAGCAGGCGCAGGAGGTCGTCTTCACGATCGTCGGCTACATCATGCGACTCGCGCCGCTCGCCGTCTTCGGGGCGACCGCGCACCTCGTGGGGGAGTACGGCCTCGGCGCGATGACGACGTACGCGAAGCTGATCGCGGTCTGTTACGGCGTCGCGCTGGCCTTCCTCGTGCTGCTGGGGCTCGCGCTCAAGGCCGTCACGGGGCTCAGCCTGTGGAAGTTCGTCCGCTACACCCGCGAGGAGCTGCTGCTGGCGCTGGGCACGGGCTCCAGCGAGACGGTGATGCCGCGCATGATGCAGAAGCTGCGCGCCGCGGGCTGCCGGGACGACGCGGTCGGGCTGGTCCTGCCGACCGGTTACTCCTTCAACCTCGACGGCGCGTCGATCTACCTCTCCATCGGCACGCTCTTCATCGCGCAGGCCGTGGGTGTCGATCTGTCGATAGGTCAGCAAATCACCGTTGTGCTGATCCTGATGCTGACCAGTAAGGGAATGGCGGGCGTACCCGGTTCGGCGTTCCTGGCGCTGTCGGCGACCGCGTCCGCGCTGGGCGTCATCCCCGCGGCGGCGGTGGCGCTGCTGCTCGGCGTCGACCGGATCATGGACTCGATGCGGGTCGTCACCAACCTGCTCGGCAACTGTGTCGCGGTCTTCGCGGTCTCCCGCTGGGAGGGCGCCCTGGACCGCGTGACGGCGAAGAAGGTCCTCAACGGGGAGGCGCCCGCCGCGCCCGCCACCTCCACGTCGCCCGCCACGTCCGCCGCGCCCGCCACCTCCGCAGCACACGCCACCTCCACGTCGCCCGCCGCACCCGATGCCCCCGCCGCCGCAGCGAAGCCCGTCCCCGCCGACGCGCCCGTCGAGAAGTGACCTCCCGGGGCCCGGCGCAAGGCCGGGCCCCGCCGGCCGTCACGCCGTGGGCTTCTCCGAATCCATCCCCGGCCGTGCCTTCTTCCAGTCGCCGCGCGTGAAGTCCGGGATCTCCAGCGGCATGCCGTGCGCCTTGATCGACAGGTCGCTCAGCGGTACGGGCGCGGTCCAGGTCGCCGCGTCGTACACGTCGAAGTCCGGTACCAGGCCCAGGTGCAGGCACTGGGTCAGCCGGAAGACCAGCATGTAGTCCATGCCGCCGTGCCCGCCGGGCGGGTTGGCGTGCTCCTTCCAGAGCCAGTGGTCCCACTCGGTGTACGCGCCGAAGTCGCCCCACTCGTCGTTGCTGTGGTCCGGCTCGATGTAGATCCGCTCCGGGTAGTCCTCGAAGACGCCCTTCGTGCCGCCGAGGCTGTTGATGCGGCTGTAGGGGTGCGGGGTGGAGACGTCGTGCTCCAGGCGGATCACGCGGCCCTTGGCCGTTTGCACGAGGGAGAGCGTCCGGTCGCTCTCGATGTACGTCTCCTTCCAGCTCGGGTCGCCGGCCGGCATGTGCTCCTTGCGGTACGCGGCCAGGCCCAGCGAGGGCGTGCCGAAGCTGGAGATCCGTACCGCCCGGTCGCCGCGGTTGACGTCCATGTAGTTGGCGACCGGCCCGAACCCGTGGTTGGGGTACAGATCGCCGCGCAGCCGGGTGTGCCACAGCCGCCGCCACGGGCCCTCGTAGTAGTCCGGGTCGAACATCAGGCCGCGCAGGTCGTGGTTGTAGGCGCCGGCGCCGTGCAGCAGGTCGCCGAAGAGGCCCGCGTGCGCCATCCGCAGCACCCGCATTTCGTTCCGCCCGTAGCAGCAGTTCTCCAGCTGCAAACAGTGCTTACGGGTCTGCTCGGAGAGGTCGACGAGCTCCCACAGCTCCTCCAGCCGGAGCGCTATCGGACACTCGACGCCCACATGCTTGCCGTTGAGCATGGCCGTCTTCGCCATCTCGAAGTGCCAGTCCCAGGGCGTGGCGACGTACACGAAGTCGATGTCGCCGCGCTTGCAGAGGTTCTCGAAGTCGTGGTCGCCCTTGGTGTAGACGGCGGGGGCCGGCTGACCGGCGTCGGTGACCTTCTTCGCGGCCTTGGCGGTCTTCTCCTTGACCGGGTCGCAGACCGCCACGACGCGGGTGTTCGGCACGGCGAGGAAGAGGTCGATCATGGAGCCGCCGCGATTGCCGAGGCCGACGATGCCGACGCGTACGGTGCTGCGCCCCTCGAAGGGCACGCCGATCATCGTCTTGCCGCGCCGCTTCGGCGCCGCGGCGGTGTCGGCGGCGCCGACTGCGGAGCCGGCCGCCGAAGGCGTCGCCGCCGACGCCGTGCCCGCGGCCATTCCGGCGAGTCCGAGCCCGGTGCCCGCGGCGCCCGCGGTCCACAGCACCGAACGGCGGCTCGGGCCGGACCCGTCGGCCGTGCCGCCGTGGCCGGCCGTGCCGGCGCCGCCGTGCTCGTCGTGCTGGTCGTGCTCGTTGTGCCGGTCGTGAGGCTCAGGTCGTGCGTCGTGCATGGGTCCTCCCGGGGTGCGGATGGTGCGCGGCGAATACGTCCAAGCTCGAAGAGGACCCTGGTGGTTGAGACCACTGGGCCACAAGAGGGCTCTTTGGACTCCTGGGGTGAGTTCTTGGACTCTTCTCTTGCGCAAGCTCCTGGAAATTCTTGCGTAACGCCTTGACGTGTTCACTTCGTAAAGGCAGGCTCCCTCGCGGAATCCCCCCACGGCGGCCCGGCGCGTGGCTGCCTTCGTGGACGCGTCCCCCACCGCGTCGGTATGCAGAAGGAGCCGCATGTTGCACCAACGATCCCGGATAATCGGTGGCACGCTGGCCGGCGTGCTCGTCGCCGCCGGCCTCGCGACCCTCGCGCCCTGGCAGTCCCAGGCCACCCCGCCCGGCGAGAAGACCGTCACCGCCACGCTGTTCGAGCGGCCGTACGCGGACGTCGCCAAGGCCTGCACCGACCAGCTCGGCCCGGCCGGTTACGGCTACGTCGAGGTCTCGCCCGCCTCGGAGCACATCAAGGGCGACCAGTGGTGGACGTCGTACCAGCCGGTGAGTTACAAGATCGCGGGCCGGCTCGGCGACCGGGACGCCTTCGCCGCCATGACCGCCGCCTGCCACAAGGCCGGCGTCAAGGTCATCGCCGACGCCGTCATCAACCACATGTCCTCCGGGTCCGGCACGGGCACCGGCGGCACGCAGTACACGAAGTACAACTACCCGGGGTACTTCCAGGACCAGGACTTCCACGCCTGCCGCAAGGACATCTCCGACTACGGCAACCGCGACAACGTGCAGACCTGTGAACTGGTGGGCCTGGCGGACCTGGACACCGGCAGCGACGCCGTCCGCACCACCATCGCCAAGTACCTCGACGACCTGCGCTCGCTCGGCGCCGACGGCTTCCGCGTCGACGCCGCGAAGCACATGGCGGCCGACGACATGGCCGCGATCAAGGGAAAGATGAGCGACCCGGGTTTCTGGGTCTCCGAAGTCATCTACGGGGGCGGCGAGGCGGTCAAGCCGGAGGAGTACACGGGGATCGGCGACGTCGACGAGTTCCGTTACGGGGGCCACCTCAAGAGCGCCTTCCAAGGGGGCAGCATCGCCCAGTTGAAGTCCGTCGCCGACGGCAAGCTCAGCAGCGGGTCGGCACGTACCTTTGTCGACAACTGGGACACCGAGCGTAACGGCTCGACGCTCACGTACAAGGACGGCGCGGCGTACACGCTCGCGAATGTCTTCATGCTCGCCTCGCCCTACGGCTCGCCCAACGTCTTCTCCGGCTACGAGTGGTCCGACAAGGACGCGGGCCCGCCCAGCGGCGCCGACGGCTGGACGGACATGCACGCGAAGCGGGAGATCACCGGCCTGGTCGGGTTCCGCAACGCGGTCGGCGACGCCAAGTTGACCGACTGGTGGGACAACGGGTCCAGCGCGATCGCCTTCGGCCGCGGCGACAAGGGCTTCGTCGCCCTCAACGCAGGCGACGGCGAGCTGTCCGAGACCTTCGCGACGTCACTGCCCACCGGTACGTACTGCAATGTCGCAAAGGCCGCGCCGGACTCCTGTGACGGCAACACCGTCACGGTCGGCGACGATGGCAAGGCCAAGCTGACCGTGCCCGCCAAGGGGGCGGTGGCCCTGCACGTAGGTGCCGAGGCCTGACCCCTCCCGTACGCCGCGCGCGGTCCGCCCCTCAGGCGGGCCGCGTCGCGCGTTCCAGTTCCAGCAGCACCGAGTAGTAGCCGCGGCCCTCCGTCGCGTGGTCCATGCCCACCTCGCACATGCGGTTCGCCGACAGGTGCGCGTCGAAGTGACGGGACGTCACCTCGGCCGCCTCCCGGGCTGTCGCCGCCTCGGTCAGCTCCTTGTGCAGCATCCCGCGGTCGCCGGCGAAGGCGCAGCAGCCCGCGTCGTCCGGTACCACGACCTCCTGGGCGCACGCCTCGGCGACCGTACGGAGCTGCGCCTCGTCACCCAGGTGGCGCATCGAACAAGTGGGATGCAGCACCGCGGAGTCCACGGTCCGCACCACCTCCAGGTGCGGCAGCAGCTCCTCGGCCGCCCAGACGACGGAGTCCACGACGGTCAGCTCGGCGTGCAGCTGCTTGTTGTCCTCGGTGAGGTACGGGACGACCTCGTGGGCGATGCCGAGGGTGCATGAGGACGCGTCGACAACCAGGGGCAGGCGGCCGCCGGCGGTCCAGCCCCAGGCCGCCTCCACGATCCGGTTCGCCATTACGGCGTTGCCCTCGTCGTAGCCCTTGGAGTGCCAGATCGTGGCGCAGCAGGTGCCCGCGACGTCCCCGGGGATCCACACCGGCTTGCCGGCCCGCCGGGAGACGGCGACGACGGCCTCGGGGAGGGAGGGGCCTTCGTACCCGTCCGGTTCACCGAAGATCCGGTTGACGCACGCCGGGTAGTAGACCGCGACCGCGTCCTGCTTACGGGTGGGCGGCAGCCGGCGCGCCGCCGCGCCCGGGAGTTCGGGCAGCCACCGCGGCACGAGATCCGGCCGTACGGCCTTGCGGGCGGCGTCCGTCACGGTCTCCAGCAGCCGGTCGCCGAGCCGGTCGCCGATCCGCTCGGCCGCCGCGACCGCGAGCCGCGCCGACGCCTCGACCGCCTTGAAGCGCTTGGCGGCGAGCGCGGCGGCCTTCTCCTCGCGCGGGGAGTGCCGGCGGTGCCGGAAGTCCTTCATCATCGCGCCGGTGTCGATGCCGACCGGGCACGCCAGTTTGCAGGTCGAGTCGCCCGCGCAGGTGTCGACCGCGTCGTATCCGTACGCGTCCAGGAGCGCGCCGGTGACCGGGGAGTCGGGGTGCTGGCGCATCATCTCGCGGCGCAGCACGATGCGCTGGCGGGGCGTGGTGGTGAGGTCGCGGCTGGGGCAGACCGGCTCGCAGAAACCGCACTCGATGCAGGGGTCGGCGACCGCCTCGACCTCGGGGATGGTCTTCAGACCGCGGAGATGGGCCTTGGGATCGCGGTCCAGGACGACGCGCGGGGCGAGGATGCCGTGCGGGTCGAACAGGTCCTTGATCCGCCACATCAGGTCCGTCGCGCGCGGTCCCCACTCCAGCTCCAGGAAGGGCGCGATGTTGCGTCCGGTGGCGTGCTCGGCCTTGAGCGAGCCGTCGAAGCGCTCCACGGTCATCCGGCAGAAGTCGTCCATGAACGCCGCGTAGCGCGCCACGTCCGCGGGTTTCGCGGCGTCGAACGCGAGGAGGAAGTGCAGGTTGCCGTGGGCGGCGTGGCCGGCGACGGCGGCGTCGAAGCCGTGCCGGGCCTGCAGCTCCAGCAGCGCCGTACAGGCGTCCGCGAGCTGTGCGGGCGGTACGGCGAAGTCCTCGGTGAGCAGCGTCGTACCGGAGGGCCGGGAGCCGCCGACCGCGGTGACGAACGCCTTGCGGGCCTTCCAGTAGCCCGCGATCGTGCCGGGGTCGCGGGTGAATTCGTTGGTGACGGATTCGACCGGCGCGACCAGTTCGAGGTCGCTCAGCACCTGTTGGGCGGCCTCTTCGTACGCTGCCCGACGTTCTTCGTCCGGGGCGCGGAACTCCACGAGCAGCGCGGTCGTTTCCGTGGGGAGTGCCGCCCAGTCGGCGGGTACTCCGGCGACGCGGACCGAGGCGCGCAGCGTGTTGCCGTCCATCAGCTCCACGGCGAGCGCGCCCGCTTCGTTGAACCGCGGGACGGCGGCGGCCGCGGCCCGCAGATCGGGGAAGAAGAGCAATGCGGTGGAGGTGCAGCGGTCCAGGGGCAGGGTGTCGAATACCGTCTCGGCGATGAAGCCGAGCGTGCCCTGCGACCCGACGATCAGGCCGCGCAGGATCTCGACGGGGGTGGCGCCGTCGAGGAAGGCGTCGAGCCGGTAGCCGTTGGTGTTCTTGAGCTCGTACTTGGCGCGGATGCGGGCGACCAGCTCGGGGTCCGCCTCGATCTCCGCCTTCAGGGCCAGCAGTCCTTCGCAGAGCGCCGGCTCCGCGTGCGCCAGCTCCTCGTCGGCGGCCGGGTCGGCGGTGTCCACGACCGTGCCTGACGGCAGCACGACCGTGGCGGAGGCCAGCGTGCGGTAGGAGTTCCGGGTGGTGCCGGCCGTCATGCCGGAGGCGTTGTTGGCGACGACGCCGCCGACGGTGCAGGCGATGGCGCTGGCCGGGTCGGGGCCGAGCAGCCGGCCGTGCCGGGCGAGCGTGGTGTTGGCCCGGACGACGGTCGTCCCCGGGCCGATGCGGGCCCGCTCGCCGTCGCCCAGTACCTCGATGCCTGCCCAGTGGCGGCGCACGTCGACGAGGATGTCCTCGCCCTGTGCCTGGCCGTTGAGGGAGGTGCCGGCGGCGCGCAGGACGACCTCGCGGCCGTGGCCGTGCGCGTAGGAGAAGACCGCCGAGACGTCGTCGATGTCCTCGGCGAGCACGACCACCTGCGGGACGAAGCGGTAGGGACTCGCGTCCGAGGCGTACTTCACCAGGTCGGAGAGGCCGTGCAGCACCTTCTCCGGGCCGAGCAGGGCGATCAGGTCGCCGCGCAGTGGCTCGGGCGTGCCGGACGCCTGCGCGTCGGCCACCCGGTCGACGGCCGGTCCCTCGGTCGTGGCGGGCCGCAGTGCGGTCGGCTCCGGCTCCAGCAACGGCATGGCGTCTCCTCGTCAGCGGGCCATCGGTTCAGCAGCGCCGCCCCGGCTCGTCGACCAGGGTGGACAGCAGCCCGCCGAGCAGCTCGCGCTGGTCGGCGGTCAATGGAGCCAGGATGTCCTCCGCGGCGGCCCGGCGCGCGCTCCGCAGCGCCCCGAGTGTCGTCCGGCCGGTCTCGGTCAGCTCGATGCGTACGACGCGGCGGTTGGCCGGGTCCGGTACCCGGCGTACGGCGTCCGCCGCCTCCAGCGCGTCCACGAGGGTGGTGATCGCGCGCGGCACGACGTCCAGGCGCGCCGCCAGGTCGGCCATCCGGGGCGGAGTGTCGCAGTGCGCCACGATGCGCAGCAGCCGGGACTGCGCGGGGGTGAGGGCGAGCGGTTCGAGGTGCCGCTTCTGCGCGCGGTGCATCCGCCGGGTCAGCCGTACCAGCTGTTCGGCGAGGTCGGTGTCGGGGGCGGAGCGCGCGGTGCTCGTGCCGGTGCTCGTGCCGGCTTGGGCGCCGGTGCCGGAGCCGGTGGGGGAGCCGGGACCGGGGCCGGTTTGGGGCGAGGACATGCCGGGAGGTTATCAGGACATGGCTCATTGTGAGTATAGGTAACAATGGACTACGCTCGGCTGTCGCCGGGCCCGGCACGGGCCGCCGCAACCCCTGAAGCTGCCCGTCGGCCGCTCGGCAGCCGCCCGTCGGCCTCGACCCTTCGAAGGAGCTCATTGCGTCCCGACACCCTTGACTGGACCCCGCCGCCCAAGGAGGAGCAGCAGCCCGTCCAGCTGCGGCGGATCCTCCGCCTCTTCCGCCCCTACCGCGGCCGGCTGGCCCTGGTGGGCCTGCTGGTGGCCGCCGCCTCGCTGGTCTCCGTCGCCTCGCCGTTCCTGCTGCGCGCGGTCCTCGACGTGGCGATCCCGGAGCGGCGCACCGGACTGCTGAGCCTGCTCGCCCTCGGCATGATCGCCACCGCCGTGATGAACAGCGTCTTCGGCGTGCTGCAGACGCTGATCTCCACCACCGTGGGCCAGCGCGTCATGCACGACCTGCGGACCGGCGTCTACGCCAAGCTGCAGCGGATGCCGCTGGCGTTCTTCACCCGTACGCGCACCGGCGAGGTGCAGTCCCGCATCGCCAACGACATCGGCGGCATGCAGGCCACCGTCACGTCCACCGCGACCTCGCTGGTCTCCAACCTCACGAGCGTGATCGCCACTGTCGTGGCCATGCTCGCCCTGGACTGGCGGCTCACCCTCGTCTCCCTTCTGCTGCTCCCGCTGTTCGTCTGGGTCAGCCGCCGGGTCGGCAACGAGCGCAAGCGGATCACCACCCAGCGGCAGAAGCAGATGGCCACGATGTCCGCGATGGTCACCGAATCGCTCTCCGTCTCCGGCATCCTGCTCGGCCGCACGATGGGCCGCGCCGACTCGCTCACCGAGAACTTCACCAAGGAATCCGAACGACTGGTCGGCCTGGAGATCCGCGCCAACATGGCGGGCCGCTGGCGGATGGCCACGATCGGCATCGTCATGGCCGCGATGCCCGCGGTGATCTACTGGGCGGCGGGAATGGTCCTCCAGTTCGGTGGCCCGGTCTTCTCCATCGGCACGCTCGTCGCCTTCGTCTCGCTCCAGCAGGGCCTGCTGCGCCCGACCGTCTCGCTGCTCACCACCGGCGTGCAGATGCAGACCTCGCTCGCGCTCTTCCAGCGCATCTTCGAATACCTCGACCTGCCGGTGGCCATTACCGAGCCCGAGAAGCCGGTGCGGCTTGCGGCGCCCCGCGGCGAGGTCCGCTTCGAGGACGTCACCTTCGCGTACGACCCGGCCGCCGCGCCCACCCTGACCGGCATCGACCTGACCGTCCCGGCCGGCGGCAGCCTCGCCGTGGTCGGCCCCACCGGCAGCGGCAAGTCCACGCTCAGCTACCTGGTGCCGCGGCTGTACGACGTGACCGGCGGCCGGGTGACGCTGGACGGTACGGACGTCCGCGAGCTGGACTTCGACACGCTCGCCCGTTCGGTGGGCGTGGTCTCCCAGGAGACATACCTCTTCCACGCCTCCGTCGCCGACAACCTGCGCTTCGCCACGCCCGACGCGACCGACGAGGAGATCGTCCGCGCCGCGCGGGCCGCCCAGATCCACGACCACATCGCCGCCCTGCCCGACGGCTACGACACCCTCGTGGGCGAGCGCGGCTACCGCTTCTCCGGCGGCGAGAAGCAGCGCCTCGCCATCGCCCGGACCATCCTGCGCGACCCGCCGGTGCTGGTACTGGACGAGGCCACCAGCGCGCTGGACACCCGTACCGAGCACGCCGTCCAGCAGGCCATCGACGAGCTGTCGGCGGGCCGCACGACGATCACCATCGCGCACCGGCTCTCCACCGTCCGCGACGCCGACCAGATCGTCGTCCTGGACGCGGGCCGGATCGCCGAGCGCGGCACGCACAACGAACTGCTGGCCGCCGACGGCCGGTACGCCGCCCTCGTACGGCGGGACGAGCGCGCCGCGTCGGACAAGGCGCGGAACGACGGTGCGGGGGCGGACCCGGACCGGACTCCGGCGGCTCCGGAAAAGCCGACGGCTCCGGAAAAGCCCGTGGCCCAGCCCCAGCCGGCCCCTTAGCCTGCGGGCCGTGCCCGAGCACGATGCCCTCCCCCTGCCCGCGTAACGGGTCCCGCGGGGAAGGGCACCGCCGGTCCCGTTACGCGGGCGTCAGCCGGTACGCGTACGTGTACTCGCGGTCGGCGTGCAGCAGGTACTGCTCCAGTGGGGGCGCGCCCCAGGAGTCGTTGCCGCCGACGCCCATCTGGCGGTGATTGACGCCGAGCATCGTCTCGGGCCGGCGCTTCAGCTCGTACGGATGGCGCGGCCCGTCCAGATCGTGCGGCGTGTAGTGGAGCGCACTGATCTCCAGCAGCGGCGCGTCGTCGCCCGGCTCGGCGCGCACGGTCAGGCCCGCGCCGTCCCGGTCGGTGAGCGAGGCGTGCCGGACGTCCACCACGTTGCCCGTCTGCTGCGGCCGGATGTACGGGCCGTACTGGTCGTCCACCGAGGAGCGGTAGCTGCCGACGAACGCGGCGGTGCGCCGGTCCTGGTAGTTCTCCTGCGGCCCGCGGCCGTACCACGACAGCGTCTCGAAGCCGGCCGGGACGGTGAGAAGGGCGCCGACCATCGGCAGGTCGGGGAGGCCGGCGCCCGGCTTCAGGGTGTGCGCGACGCGGACCTCGCCGTCGCCGCGCACGGTGAAGACCGTGCGCCAGGTGGAGGCGGCGGGGGAGGTGGGCAGGGTGGCGGTGACCTCGATGGTGACCTCGGAGGCCGAGGGCTGCGCCGCCTTCACGGAGTCGACCGTCCGCTTCGTGCCCGCGTCGCGCCACGTCCGAAGCGACTTCTGGGCGCCGCGGCCGATGTCGTTGTCGGTCGGCCCCCGCCAGAAGTTGGGGACCGGGCCGCCGGCCAACAGGGTCCGGCCGCGGTAGCGGTAGGCGGACAGCGTGCCGGTCGACTTGTCGACGACGACCTCCACGTCCTTGCCGCTGACCGTCACCGCCTTGTCGGTCTCGGAGACCTTGAGGGCGGGGAGCGCGGAGGCCGGGGGATCGGCCGGGGCCTTCGCGTGCCAGGGCAGCGCCAGTTGCTCGGCGGCGACGCTGTGTCCGGCGTCCGCCCACCGGGTGCCGCGGCGCAGCACGAAGGAGAGGTTCAGCCAGTACTCGGCGCCGGGCTCGGGCCGCGCCGGACGCCGGTACGGAATGCGTACGGTGCCGTCCTGGCCCGGCTTGATCTGCGGCGCGGGGAGCGTGCCCTGCTGGATGCGCTCCCCGTTACGCGTGACCTCCCAGCGCAGCTCGTACGCGTCCAGGCCGAGGAAGAGCTGCTTGTTGGTGACCTTCACGGTGCCGGAGGCCAGGTCGGCCGCGGCCATCCGGACGGCCTGGTAGCACTTCTTGACCTCGTGGATCGCCGGATGCGGCACGCGGTCCGAGGAGACGATGCCGTTGCAGCTGAAGTTGCCGTCGGTGGGGTAGCCGGGCTTCCAGTCGCCGCCGTAGGAGAGGTATGTGCGCTTGCGGTCGCCGGGGACCGGGAGCCGGATGGCCTGGTCGACGAAGTCCCAGATGAAGCCGCCGTGCAGGTTCGGGTAGCGCTCGAAGATGTCCCAGTACTCGCGGAAGTTGCCGGTGCTGTTGCCCATGGAGTGCGCGTACTCGCACAGAATGAACGGCTTCGGATTGCCGGACTTGCCGTACTTCTCGACGTCGGCCGGCTTGGTGTACATCTGGCTCTCCATGTCGGCCACGGAGCTCATGCCTTCGTAGTGGACGGGCCGCGAGGAGTCCCGGCCGTGCGTCCACTCCGCCATCGCCTTGAAGTTGTCGCCCTGGCCGGCCTCGTTGCCCAGCGACCAGACGACGATCGAGGGGTGGTTCTTGTCGTGCTCGACCATCGTGCGCATCCGGTCGAGGCAGGCGTCGGTCCATTCCGGCAGGCTCGCCGGGAGCTTGTCGCGCACGCCGTGCGACTCCAGGTTCGCCTCGCCGACGACGTAGAGCCCGTACTCGTCGCACAGCTCCAGCCAGCGCGTGGAGTTCGGGTAGTGCGAGGTGCGCACCGCGTTGACGTTGTGCTGCTTCATGATGCGGATGTCCTCGATCATCCGCTGCTCGGGGACGGCCTGGCCGTGGTCCGGGTCGGACTCATGGCGGTTGACCCCGCGGAAGACGATCGGCACGCCGTTGACGGTGAACTTCCCCGGTTCGCACACGACCGAACGGAAACCGACACGGGTGCGCTGGATGTCAACGGCCTTGCCGTCGGGCCCGGTGAGGGTGACGACGAGGGTGTAGAGGTTCGGGTCCTCGGCGGACCACAGGGCGGGGGCCTTCACGGCGGCCTCCGGCGCGACCGTGACCTCCGCGCCCTCGCCGAACCGCACGTCAGCGGTGAGCGGCTTGGCCAGTACCGGCTTGCCCTGCGCGTCGTACAGCACCGCCGAGAGCCGGTGGTCGCCGGGCGCCGCCGAGCCCCCGTTGCGTACGGTCGCCGACACCTTCAGCGTCGCGTCCCGGTAGGCGGCGTCGAGGTCGGTGTGCACGAAGAGGTCGTGCAGATGCACCTGTGGGACGGAGTACAGATACACCTCGCGGAAGATCCCGGACAGGTCGATCATGTCCTGGTCCTCCAGCCAGCTGCCGTCGGACCACCGGTAGACCTCGACGGCCAGGCTGTTCTCGCCGGGCTTGAGCCTGCTGGTGATGTCGAACTCGGCGGGGGTGTAGCTGTCCTCGCTGTAGCCCACCTTCTCGCCGTTGACCCACACGAAGAACGCGGACTTCACGCCCTGGAAGGAGAGCAGGGTGCGGCGGCCGTCCCAGTCCTTGGGGACGGTGAACGTACGGCGGTAGGAGCCGACCGGGTTGAAGTCGTGCGGGACCTGCGGCGGCTGCGGGTCCTCGTAGCCGACCCAGGGGTACTTGATGTTGAGGTAGATCGGCTCCGGGTAGCCCTCGATCTCCCAGTTGGAGGGAACGGTGATGCGGTCCCAGGAGCCGTCGTCGAAGCCGGGGGCGTGGAAGCCCGTGGGGCGCTCGTCGGGGTTCTTGGACCAGTGGAAGCGCCACGTGCCGTTCAGGGAGCGGTGGTACGGCGATCTGGAGACCTCGCCGGCGAGCGCGGCCGCCGCGCTCGCGAACGGGATCAGGCGCGGGCGGGCGGGCTCACGGTTGACCTGGAACGTGCGGGGCGCGCCGTTCCACTCCTCGCCCGCCGTCGCCGTGGCCCGTCCGGCCACGGCGGCGAAGGCACCTTTCTGCGCGCTGAAGGCGGCCCAGCCGGCCAGGGCTGTGCCGGTGGCGAGGAACGACCGGCGGCTGAAACGACGCGACGACATGCGACAGCTCCGAACGTAAGGCAACAGGAAGCATCAGGATCGAACGCAATCCGTCCGTAACACAAGCCTCACGCACGCCATTTCGCTCAGAAAGTCACTCGGACCCCCGCCGTGACGTCAACAGGACCACCTCCAGCGTCCGCGGCCCGTGCACGCCCTCCACCCGGTCCAGCTCGATGTCGCTCGTCGCGGACGGGCCGGAGATCCAGGTCAGCGGGCGCTGCGGGGCCAGCCGCTCCAACGCCTGCGGCACCGACGCCACGACCTGCTCCGGCACCCGTACGACACAGATGTGATGGTCCGGCACGAGCGTGATGCGGCGGCGCCCCTGGTCCGGGCCCGCGTCCAGCACGATCGTGCCGGTCTCGGCGATGGCAACGGCGCAGCCCGTCACCACGCTGTCCACCGCGTCCAGCTCGCCGGGCGTCGTCTCCGGCGCGTCCGGCACCACTTCCAGGTCACAGGCCGCCAGCCACTCCGGTGGCAGCCCCGCCGGCGCCACCACCGACCGCGAGCCCCGCTCGCCCAGCAGATGCGCGAGCAGGCCCGGCAGCCCGGCGTCGTCGATGTCGTGCACGATCGCGCGGTAGTCCGCGAGGTTCTCCGCCAGCAGCCGTACGGTGTCCGCCGCGGGCCGATCGCCGTGCGCCCGCAGATAGTCCCTCGGCACCGCGGTCTCCTCGGGCCCCGCGGCGCGCGGCACGTCCGCCAGCGCCCGGCGCACCCGCGCCAACACCACATCCCGGCTGCTCACTTACCGTCCTCCTCGCGTCCGTCGCCGCGCTCTACGCGTCGGGTGCGCTGCCACCAGTCCCGGAACGACTCCGTCGGCACCGGGGGCAGGTCGCGGGTGTCGGTCCAGGCGCGCGCCGGGCCCGGCAGCCGCCGCGGATGCAGCTTCCGAGTGCGGGCCGCCAGCCGCTGGCCCGCGCGCAGCACACCGGGCCGGTCGAACACGAAGCCCGCGGCACGCATGGCGGCGCGCTCCGCCGCGTGCCCCTTCGCCGGCTGGATCACCGTCCGCATCCCGTGCCGGGTGACCCGGCCGCCTTCGACCACCCGCTCCCGCAAGTGCACCAGCACCTCCGGGATGTCGATCGCCACCGGGCAGACCTCGTAACAGGCCCCGCACAGCGACGACGCGTACGGCAGGGAGGCGTCCAGCGCGCTCGCCGTGCCGCGCAGCTGCGGCGTCAGGATCGCGCCGATCGGCCCCGGGTAGGCCGAGCCGTAGGCGTGCCCGCCGGCCCGCTCGTACACCGGGCAGACGTTGAGACAGGCCGAGCACCGGATGCAGCGCAGCGCCTGCCGGCCGACCGTGTCCGCGAGGGTGTCCGTCCGCCCGTTGTCCAGCAGGACCAGATGAAACGTCTGCGGGCCGTCACCGTCGGTGGTGCCGGTCCACATCGAGGTGTACGGGTTCATCCGCTCGGCCGTGGACGAGCGCGGCAGCAGCTGCAGGAAGACCTCCAGGTCCTGCCAACTGGGCACGACCTTCTCGATGCCGACGACCGAGATCAGCGTTTCCGGGAGCGTCAGGCACATCCGGCCGTTGCCCTCGGACTCCACGACCACCAGCGTCCCGGTCTCCGCGACCATGAAGTTGGCGCCGGAGATGCCGACCTTCGCGCGCAGGAACTTCTCCCGGAGGTGCAGCCGGGCCGCCTCCGCCAGCTCCGTCGGCCGGTCGCTGAGCCCGTCCGGCGCCGGCCGCCCCCAATTGCCCATCTCGGAGCGGAAGATGTCGCGGATCTCGGAGCGGTTGCGGTGGATCGCCGGGACCAGGATGTGCGACGGGCGGTCCTTGCCGAGCTGCACGATCAGCTCCGCGAGGTCCGTCTCGTACGCGCTGATGCCGGCCTCGGCCAGCGCCTCGTTGAGCCCGATCTCCTGCGTCGCCATCGACTTGACCTTGACGACCTCGCGCTCCCCGGTGGCCCGCACGAGCCGCGTCACGATGCGGTTGGCCTCCGCCGCGTCGGCCGCCCAGTGCACCTGGCCGCCCGCCGCGGTCACCGCCTCCTCCAGCCGCTCCAGATAGTGGTCCAGGTGGCGCAGCGTGCGGTCCTTGATCGCACGCCCCGCCGCGCGCAACTGCGCCCAGTCCGCCAGCTCGCCGACCGCCTTGGCGCGCTTGTCCCGGATGGTGTGCGTGGCGTACTGGAGATTGGCGCGCAGGCGGGTGTCGCGGGTGGAGCGGGCGGCGGCCGCCGGAAAGGCGGGCATACCCAGTTCGGTGACGCTCACAGCACGCTCCCTTTCCGCCGCAGGTCCTTCGCCCGTCCCCGTCACAGCACGTCCCCTTCCGTACTCGCCAGGATCTCCGCGAGATGGACTGGACGGACCGACGATCCCTGGCGGGAGAGCATCCCGCCGATGTGCATCAGACAGGAGTTGTCGACGGTGCAGACCGCCGCCGCGCCGGTCTCCCGGATGTGCCGGGTCTTGTCGGCACCCATCGCGGCGGAGACGGCCGGATTCTTGACCGTGAACGTGCCGCCGAAGCCGCAGCACTCCTCGGCACCCTCCAGCTCCCGCAGCTCCAGGCCCTTCACGTGCGACAGCAGGGCGCGCGGCCGGTCGCCGAGCCCCAGCATCCGCAGGCCGTGGCAGGTCGGGTGGTAGGTGACCGCGTGCGGGTAGTACGCACCCACGTCCGTCACCTTCAACACGTCGACCAGGAACTCCGTCAGCTCGTACGTCTTGGGCACGGCTTCCGCCGCCGCCTCGGCGAGCGCCCGGCCGCGCCCCTCCGCCGCGGCCTTCTCGCCGAGCCGCGGATAGTTGTCCCGCACCATCGCCGCGCACGACCCGGAGGGCACCACGACGTACTCGTAGTCCCGGAAGGCCCGCGCGTACCGCAGCGCGAGCGGCTCGGTGGCATGCCGGTAACCGGTGTTGAACTGCGGCTGCCCGCAGCAGCTCTGCTCGGCCGGGAAGCCGACCTCCACGCCCAGCCGTTCCAGGAGGGTGACCACCGCCCGGCCGGTCCGTGGGTACAGCGTGTCGTTGATGCAGGTGACGAAGAGCGCTACGCGCACGTTGCCATCTCCTTTCGGCCGCCGAATCGGCTGGCGGCCACCGGCCTCGCGGAGGCATGATCACCTGACGGCTCATCCTGCCCGAGCGGCAGGGCCACGTGAAGGACCCGGGAGCGGAGGCGCATGTCGAGCGCGGAGAACAAGATGGCGGACCGGCAGGCGGGGGAGACGCGCCCGGTGTCCGCGGTGCGGCAGCTCGCCGCGGCGTCCGTAGGCAATGCGGTCGAATGGTACGACTGGTACACATACACCTTCCTTGCCACGTACATCGCCGCGCAGATCTTTCCCAAGGGCGCGGCGAATTCGCTGGTGCCGTTGCTCTCGACGTTCGCGGTCTTCGCGGTGGGATTCTTCATGCGGCCCGTCGGCGGGCTGCTGATGGGCGCGGTCGCCGACCGGCGCGGGCGCCGTACGGCGCTGACGGTGACCATTCTGCTGATGGGCGGCAGCAGCCTGCTGGTGGGACTGACGCCGACGTACGCCGCCGCCGGGGTCCTCGCGCCGGTCATCCTCGTCCTGGCCCGACTGCTGCAAGGGCTGTCGGTGGGCGGTGAGTTCGCCGCGTCGACCACGTTCCTCGTGGAGTCGGCCGGGCCCGGGCGACGCGGACTCTTCTCCAGCTTCCAGTACGTCTCGACGACCATCGGGCAGCTCGTCGCGTCCGGCGTCGCGGCGCTGCTCGTCGCGGAACTCGCGCCCGCCACCATGGACAGCTGGGGCTGGCGAGTGCCGTTCGTGCTGGGCGCGCTGCTGAGTCTCGTGGGTTTCTGGGTCCGGCGCGGCGCGGAGGAGACGCGGAGCGAGGAGCAGGCGAAGGCGCCCCGCCCCGGCCTCTTCGAGGCGCTGCGCCGCCATCCGCGCGAGTCGCTGCTGATCTGCGGCATCACGGCGGGCGGCACGCTCGCGTACTACACGTGGACGTCGTACCTGCCGACGTACGCCGAGCTCAACGCCGGGGTGGAGAAGGCGGACGCGCTGCTGGCGGGCACCCTCTCGCTGACGTTCTTCGCCGTGCTCCAGCCCATCGCGGGCATGGTGTCCGACCGCTTCGGGCGCAAGCCGCTGCTGCTGACGTTCGGCATCGGCTTCGCCCTGCTGAGCGTGCCGCTGCTGCGCGCGCTGAACGACTCCTTCACCACGCTGCTGCTCGTGCAGTGCGCGGGCATGATCCTGCTGAGCGGCTTCACGGCCATCTCGGCGGCCGTGAACGCGGAGACGTTCCCGGCCCGGGTGCGCGCCGCGGGAATCGGCTTCCCCTACTCGCTCACCGTCGCCCTCTTCGGCGGCACGGCGCCCTACATCGGCACGCTGTTCAAGGACATGGGCCAGGCCGGCCTCTTCCCCGTGTACGTGGCCGTGCTGTGCCTGGTCTCCTCCGCCGTCTACCTCCGGCTCCCCGAGACGGCCCACCGCCCGCTGGAGCGGTGAGGATGCTGGGAATCGGCCCATGGTCCGCAGGAGCGTGCGACGTGCGAGGGTAGCGCGGAATTCTTGCCGTCGCGCTCAAACCGTGGAATCCGTGGGGGACTTGTACGTTACGGGAGGACACTGTCCCCGTGGCGCAATGGGAGTGGGCCAGGGGCAGTATGCGGCATGAGCCCACCGGTTTCGTCGGCCGTGCGGCAGAACTCGCCGCGGTCGGCCAGGCCGTCGCGCTGGCGCGGGTCATCACGCTGACCGGGCCCGGGGGAGTGGGCAAGACCCGTATCGCCCTGCGGGCCGCACAGCAGCTGAGCGTCGACTTCCCCGACGGCGTCACCGTCGCCGAGCTCAGTGGCCTGCGCGATGCGGAGTTTCTGCCGCACACCGTCGCCTCCGCGACGGGCCTGCCCGAGATCGTGGCCCAGTCGGCGATGGACCAGCTCATCGAGTACTTCGCGGACAAGCGGGCGCTGCTGGTGCTCGACACCTGCGAGCACCTCGTGGACGCCGTGGCGATGTTCGCCGACATCCTCGTCCACAGCTCGGCCCGGCTCGTCCTGCTGCTGACCAGCAGGCAGCCGGTGGCGCTGGCCGGCGAGTACGTACTGCCGGTAGGGCCGCTGCCCGAGCCGGACCCGGAGGCGACGGAGAGCACCAGCGACGTCGTGGCGCTGTTCGCCGCCCGCGCCAGGGCGGCCTGCCCCTCCTTCGTCGTCAGCGACGACAACCGTGCCGAGGTCGTCGCGCTCTGCCGCCGCGTCGACTGCATGCCGCTGGCCATCGAACTCGCCGCCGTGCGGCTGCGCACGCTCTCCCTGGAACAGATCCTGCGCCGCCTCGACGACCGCTTCCAGCTGCTGACGGGCGTACGGTCCGCGCAGGCCCGCCATCAGACGCTGCGCGCCACCATCGAGTGGAGCCATGACCTGTGCTCGCCGCACGAGCAGGAACTGTGGGCACGGCTGTCGGTCTTCGCGGGCGGCTTCACGCTGGCCGCGGTGGAGGAGGTCTGCTTCGGCGACGAGCTGGACGGCGCCGACGTGATCGACGTACTCCTCGCCCTGGTGGACAAGTCGGTGGTGCAGCGCGCCGACGGCGTCGAGGAGGACCGTTACCGGATGCTCGACACGCTCCGGGAGTACGGCGCCGAGCGGCTGCAGCGAAGCGGCCGTACCGACGATTACGCGCGGCGCCACCTGGACTTCTTCCTGCGGATGGCCACCCGCGCCGGCCAGGAGTGGCTGGGTGACGACCAGGTCCGGTGGGGGGAGCGGCTCGCCGCCGACCTCGACAACTTCCGGGCGGCCATGGACTGCGCCGTCGCGCGCCCCGGGGACGAGGCGGCGCTGCGGCTGGTGAACGGCCTGTGGGGGCTGTGGCTGGGCAAGAGCAGGCTGACGGAGGCCCGCCGCTGGACGGACAAGGCCCTCGCGGCCGAGCAGGAGGTGACGGCCGAGTACGGCAAGGCACTCTGGCACGGCTGCATGTACGGGCTGCTGCAGGCCGACACGGCGGCCCGCGAACTGGTCGGCCGCTGCCGGGCGGTCGCCGAGCAGCTGGACGACGACTTCCTGCGAGCCCGAACCGCGCTCATGGAGGCGTTCGACACGGCCCTGTGGGGGGACACGGACGAGGCACTCGCGCTGTACGAGCAGGCGAGAGAGCAGCTCGCGGCGGCGGACGACCTGTTTCTGCTGGCGGCCGGCCGCCCCGACACCGCGGCGATCCACGCCACGCGCGGCGATCACGCCCGGGCCCTGCAGGAGGTGGAGCAGGGGCTGCGGGCGCTGGAGCACATCCCCCAGGAGCGCTGGGTGCGGAACTATCTGCTGATCATGCAGGTGCTGTGCCTGTGGGCGGCGGGCGAGCCGGACCGCAGCCGCGAACTGGGCCAGTCCGTGCTGCCCTCCATCGTCGAGCAGGGCGAGACGATGGAGCTCGCCGCCGTGATGGAGTACCTGTCCTGGGTGGCCTGCACAAAAGGGGAGCACGCACTGGGCACCGTGCTGTTGGGCGGCGCGGGGGCCCTGTGGCGCAAGGTCGGCACGCTCCTGTGGTCCCAGCGGGGTCTGACGCGCCTGCACAACGACATCGAGCGCACGCTGATGCTCAGCCTGGGCGCCGAGCGTTTCACCGAAATGTACGCGCAGGGGGCGCGGCTTTCCGTCGAGGAGCTGGTGGACGTGGCCAGCGGACGCTCCCGCGGCCCCAAGGGCGCCGAGGACGGCAGCCCCCTCGGCCCCCTCACGGCGCGCGAGCGGCAGGTCGCCCGCCTGATCGCCGAGGGGCTCGCCAACCGCCAGATCGCCGAGCGGCTGGTCATCTCCAAGCGCACGGCGGATGCACACGTCGAACACATCCTCTCGAAGCTCGGCTTCAGCTCCCGCAATCAGGTCGCGGCGATGGTCGCGGGCCTGAAGGAGAAATGACCAGCGCCTTCCCACGCCCCACGGACCGGGCCCCATGCCGGACCCGGATGCTGTGGGCATGTGGCTACCGGAGCGTCCGGTGCTGGGGGATCATCTGCCTACCTGGCGTCATATCTGAATCTCATAACCCAAGTTCGAACACGGAGGCATATTTCCATGAGACCGACGCGTGCCGTTCTGCTCGTCGTGGCCACTGCCCTGACCCCGGCCCTCCTCTTCACCGCCCCGGCGTTCGCCGGCGGTTCGGCGCCGGCCCCGGTCGCCACCACCGCGGCGACCATGTCCGACACACCGGTGGACGAGATGTCGGAGGACGAACTGCGGGCCGCGATCGCCGCCATCCTGGCGGACGAGGACAGCGGCCGGGGGGTCGCCCGAGAGGCCAATGAGGCACTCAACGGCACCGTGGACGACATGCGCACCTTCTTGAAGACCGGCTACCGGCTGGCTCAGGCCGAGGACGACCGGGTCGCCATCGCCCGCATCCTCTACGGAGCAACGCAGAACAACGACAAGCGAGTTATCGAGGAGGCCAACAAGCTCCTCGACAACGGCTCCCCCGAAGAGATGCGCGCCTGGCTGGAGACCGGCTACCGGCTGGCCCAAGCCGAAGACGACGCCGTCTACACAGCTCGCCTGCTCGCGGACCCGAATATCAGTGATTCCCTGCGCGCCGCAGCCAACGCCGCCCTCGACGACGGCTCCCCGGAAACCCTGCGCCACTTCCGCGAGGTGGGGCAGTACGAGACTGCCGGTTAGGCGCAACGGCGGGCGCCGCTCCTCCCTGGGACGGGGAGGAGCGGCGCCCGGTCGTGCGGTTCTGTCAGACGAGCCAACCCACGAAGTGGACGACGCCGGCCAGCAGGTTGGTGAGGAAGTTCATCTCGTCGTTCTCCTTGTGCATGATGCGTTTCTGGGACACGCTCCCGCTCCGGAAAGGGACTTCGGCCGGAAGCGGCGCTGTAACGGTCTGCAGCCCGTCGCTTGCGCCCCGTAAGAATCGCCTGCCTCAGGCAACCAAGGAAAGCGCTTTGGCGGGTGATCACGCGTTCTGGGGAACAACCGCTCCCGTGTTCGCGTGTTCGGTGCCGGATGGGCGTCAGGCGCCGGGGGAGCCGCCAGCCCTCTAGCCCGCGCCCGCTAGCCCTCCAGGCCTTCGCCCAGCGCGGCGATCGCGGCCGGGTCGTGGTCCGCGGCGCGGAGCGGGGTGCGGACGTCCCGGTCGAGGTCGGGCAGGTAACCGAGCAGGACGTCCGCCGGGCCGTGGATCTCCACCCGCGCGAGCGCCGCGGGCAGCAGCAGCGTCTCGGCCCGCCCGAGCGGCTCGCTCCCCGTTCCGTACGCGATGGTCACCGCGGGCCCGGCGTTGCTCAGCACGACGGCGGTGTCGAACGAGCGGACCAGCGGTGTCCCTGTGTGCCGCGTCCGCCACCGCTCCAGCGCGAAGTACGGGCCCGCGCAGAGCATCCGGCCCTCGACGCCGTCGGGCGACGGCAGCCGCAGCCCCGGGTGGAACTCCGGCCGCGGCTCCGGCTTCCACTCGTCCAGCAGTGCCTCGATGTTCGCCCGCCACTCCGCCTCGTCCAGCGGCGAACCGTCCTCCATCCGGTGCCGCATCGCGTGCTGCTGCAGGTCCGAGGTCTGCTCGATCTCGTACACCAGCGTGTCGGGCCCGAAGCGGTGCAGCGTTCCCGCCGGTACGTACAGGGTGTCGCCCGCGCGGACCGGCAGCCGCCGCAGTACGGAGGCGAAGTCCTGGCAGAGCAGTGCCTGCCGCAGCCGCGCGCGGTCCACCCCTGGGTGCGCACCCGCGTACGCGGTGGCGCCGGGCGGGGCGTCGAGGATGTGCCACGCCTCGGTCTTGCCGTTCGGCTCGTCCTCCTTGCCGCGGGCCGCGGCGTCGTCGGGGTGGAGGTGGACCGGGAGCGGGCGGTGGCCGTCGATGAACTTGGTCAGCAGCGGGAAGCGGGGGCCGTGCCAGTCGCGCCCGACCAGCTCCGCCGGATGCTCCAGGGTCAAGTGGCGCAGGGTCCACCCGGCCAGCGCGCCGTTGCCGATCCGCGCGCTCTCCCCTTCCACGTCGCTGACCTCCCAGGTCTCGGCGACCGGCCCCTCGGGGAGCCCGCCGCGGCCGAGCCGGTCGGGGATGGCGCGGCCACCGAAGACGTGCTGCTTCACGGGCGTGGTCAGCCGCAGGGGGTACCAGTCCATGCGGCCAGTGTCACGCCCCGGCGGCCGCCCCGCACGGCCGGATGCCGTCCTCCGGGAAGCCGGGAAGCCGGGAAGCCGGGAAGCCGGGAAGCCGGGAAGCCGGGAAGCCGGGGCGCCGGGCGGCCCTCCGCCTCCACCTCCGTACGGCATTCGACGCCGCGCCCCATCGGCCCCTAGGGTCGTGCCCTACAACGTGTAGGAGGAGGGTGGGCCGTCCCGCTCACGGTGACCGGTGGAAGCGGTGGGGACAGCGGGAGGGTGCCGCGGTCATCGCTGAGGAGGTCACGTGGGACAGCGCTCGCCGGACATGCAGGGCACGGGACGCGATCCGTTCTTCGACAACGCCAAGCTGCTGGCCATGGTCCTGGTCGTGGCCGGGCACGCCTGGCAGCCGCTCAAGGACAGCCACGCCGTGTGGTCCGGGTACCTGTTCCTTTACATGTTCCACATGCCGCTGTTCATCGTGATCTCCGGCTACTTCTCGCGGAGCTTCGCCTTCAAGCCCGAGCAGGGCAAACGGCTGATCACCGGGGTCGCCGTGCCCTACCTCGTCTTCGAGGCCGCGTACACGCTCTACGGCAACGCCGTCGACGGCCGGCACAACGACCTCAGCCTGCTCTCCCCGTGGTACCTGACCTGGTTCCTCGCGGCGCTCTTCGTATGGCGGCTCACCGCCCCGGTGTGGCGCGCGCTGCGCTGGTACGTCGCGGTCGGCCTCGCCCTCGCCGTCGCGCTGATCGGCGCGGCCACCCCGTTGAGCGGCGTCCTCAACCTCGCCCGCGTCCTGCAGTTCCTGCCGTTCTTCGTGATCGGCCTCGTGCTGCGCCCCGAGCACTGGCAGCTGCTGCGGACGCGGTGGGTGCGGATCGCCTCGGTACCGGTGCTGGCGGGCGGCGCGGTGATGGCGTACTGGGCCAAGGGCCGGATGACCGCCCAGTGGGCCATGCACAACCACAGCTGGGAGGACCTGCACGTCTCCTGGCCGGTCGGGATGGCCATGACGCTGGCCACCACCGCCTGCTCGCTGGTCCTCGCGGTGGCGTTCCTGGCCTGGGTGCCGCGCCGCCGCACGTGGTTCACCCCGCTCGGCGCCGGCACCCTCTGTGCCTATCTGCTGCACGGCTTCTTCGTGCGCACCGCCGCCTGGAAGGGCTGGTTCGACGCGCCCTTCTGGCACACCCCGACCGGCGAACTGACCGTCACCGCCTTCGGCGTCGCCCTCGCGCTGGCGCTCACCTCGCCCCCGGTCCGCCGCTTCTTCCGCCCGGTGATGGAACCGAGGCTGGACTGGGCGTTCCGTCTGCCCGCGGCCGCGGCCGCGGCCGGCCGCCCCCGTTCGAGCCCCGTCCCGGACCGCTCGTCCGACGAGCCCCGCGTGCCGGCCGCGAGCCGGGGGAGCCGCACGCTTCGGTGACGTCCGGGTGCTGCGGTCAGTCCTCGGGAAGCCGCTGCGGTACGGCTTTCAGTCCGTCCAGGGTGAGGTCGAGGAGGCGTTCGGCTTGCTCTCGCTGCTCGGGCTCGGCCGAGGTGAGGGCGATGCCGGCGAGCGCGGCGAACATGTCGGTCGGGCTGATGTCGGACCGGATCGTCCCGGCGGCGGTACCGGCGTCCATGAGGGAGGAGAGGGCGGCCTGAATCATCTCGTGACTGTCGGCATAGGGGTTGGTTCCCGAAGCGACGACGGCGCGCAGGGCGTCGGCCATGCCGAGTTTGGCGGTGGCGTAGTCGATGAAGCGGCGAGTCCACGCGCGCAGGGCCTCGGACGGCGGCATCGCCGCGAGGAGGCCGGGGACGGCGTCGCACAGCATGGCCACTTCGTTGCGGTACGCCGCCTCGATCAGGGCCTCCCGGGTCGGGAAGTTGCGGTAGAGGGTGCCGGTTCCCACGCCCGCTTCTCTGGCGATGCGCTCGAAGTGCGCGTCGAGTCCCTCCTCGGTGAACACGCGCACCGCGGCGGCCAGGATCTTCTCCCGGTTGCGCTGCGCGTCAGCCCGCAACGGGCGTCCTGCGTCTCGGGCCATCAGCGGCTCTCTCCTCATCACCATTGCTAAGTGGAGGAGCCGCCACTTAGAGTCGGACGAAGTGGCGGCGCCTCCGCTTTCACTGTAGGGCATGGCCCTGGCCTGCCCTCATTCCTCTTCCGGAAGGACGCCCATCATGTCGGGAATCGAAGGCAAGGTCGTGGCGATCACGGGCGCCGGCAGCGGCATCGGCGAGGCGACCGCGCTTCTGCTCGCCGAGCGCGGCGCGAAGATCGTCCTCGGGGCACGCCGTCCGGAGCGTCTTGAGGCCCTGGCCGCCCGCATCGAAAAGGCCGGCGGTGAGGCCGCCTGGGCCCGTACGGATGTGACGCGACGCGGGGACCTCGCCGCCCTCGTCGAGCTGGCACGCGAGCGGTACGGCAAGCTCGACGTCCTCGTCAGCAATGCCGGGGTCGGTCTGCTCTCCCGCCTGGACGACCTGCGCGTCGAGGACTGGGAGGAGATGATCGACGTCAATCTCAAAGGGGTCCTGTACGGGATCGCCGCGGCCCTTCCCGTCTTCCGGGAGCAGGGCTTCGGGCACTTCATCAACACCGTGTCCACCGCCGGACTGCGCATCGTGCCGCTCCAGGCGGTGTACGCCGGTACGAAGAACGCCGTACGCACCATCTCCGAGGGTCTGCGCCAGGAGGCCGGCGACAGCCTGCGCGTGACGGTCGTCTCGCCCGGCGCCGTCCGCACGGACTTCACGGAGCGCATGGATCCGGCCGTGAAGGACCAGGCGGACAAGCTGCTGGAGATCGGTCTTTCGCCGGACGCGGTGGCCCGCGCCATCGCCTTCGCCATCGAGCAGCCGGACGGTGTCGATGTGGGCGACATCGTGGTGCGCCCCACCGCCCAGGGATAGATTGCGCAGCCACGCGGCCCACCCCCGAGGTCCGCCCCCGCGTCCCTGCCGTCGGCCCTTCGTGCTTTCTCTCTCAGCCGGTGTGCAGGGTCCGAAAGCGATCGGGTTCCGCCGGATCTCGATCGACGACTTGGATGGGCGTACTGGCCCATTGCCACACGCTGATGCCCGGCAGGCGGGAGAACCGGATCCGCCCGCGGGTGCCTTCGACCGCAACGCGCGGCCAGGATGCGGCAGTATGCGCCCGGTCCGTGCCGCGAGAACGCAGCACATCAGCGAGGACGGCGACCGTGTCGTAGCCCTCGAAGGCGACGAAGGAGGGCGCTTCGGCCAACTGCTCGCGGAGGGCCGTCTCGACCCGTGCGCCGAGTGGGCCGAGACGCTCGGGTAGATAGCGCAAGAACGGGATCGCGGCACTGTCGTCGCCCAGCGACGTCGCCCATTCGGCGAACTCCGGTTGCCCGGCCGGAGCACCGATCAGGATCCCGGCGAGGCGCTGGTCGCTGCGGACAGCCTTGACGATCGACACCGCCGGCTCCGGGTGGCCGACCAGAAGAAGGAGGGCTGTCGCGCGACTGTCGACGAGTGCGTCGCACGCGGCGGCGGGGGTGAGCGCGCTCATGTCGAGTGCGGTGACGGTGCCGCCGTGTGCGGCGAAATAGTCCCGCAGAATGCGGGTACCGGCTGCCCAGTAGACACTCGGCTGAGCTGCTACGGCGATGCGACGGTGGCCCGCGCCGAGGAGGAAGTCCGCGTAGACCTGCCAGCCGCGGGACTGCGGCGGGGCGAGGCGTGCGACCACATCCGTCGGCTGCTCGGTGAGCGCGTCTAGAACCGCTGAGGAGCAGAGGAAGGGCAGGCCGAGGGCGTCGGCCCTGGCGGCAGCGGCGCGAGCGACGACGCTGTGATACTCGCCCGCCAAGGCGGCCACGCCCAGGCGAGCCAATTCCTCCACGGCCGCCGCGGCCCGCTGCGGATCGGCCGCGGTGTCCCGGACCACCAGCTCGAGCGGTCTTCCGACGATCCCGCCGGCGTCGTTGACCTCGCGAACGCCCAACTCGAGCCCGGCGAGCAGGTGTTGGCCCGCCCCGACCCAGCCGGGCCGAGTCAGCGGAACGAGAGCGCCGATCCGGACGGACGATCCGTCGGTCCGCGCTTCGCCGGGCGGCGATGGTGGCGTATGCATGTGTGGGCGTCCTCCGTATGGCGATCCGGTTGCGGCTTGCCCGGACCGCAGAGTGGCAAAAGCCCGAACTCCCACGCCCCACGGCAGTTGGAGGGCAGCAAGTAACCCCCGCCACTACTTTGCACCATGGGCCGGAGAGGAGACCGGGGGGCTTACATGTCCGCCGCATTGCCGCCGCATGGCCGGTATTGCAGGTTCGTGGCCACCTGCCGGACGGCCTTTCAGGCGAACCGGAAAGCGTTTTACGGTCCTTGGCACCGGTCCATGAACGAGTGCGGCAAGGGCCCTGCCGCCGCCGGTTCCGCCCCCCCGAGCGTGTGAGGCCAGACATGAGCAGCCAGCCCATCGACTCCGTGACCGCAGGACACACCCCGAACGACGGCGCCCGGCAGGACCCCGGCGCCGGCTGGTCGTTCGAGACCCGGCAGATCCACGCGGGCGCCGTGCCCGACCCGGCCACCGGCGCCCGCGCCACGCCCATCTACCAGACGACGTCGTTCGTCTTCCGGGACACCCAGCACGCGGCCGACCTGTTCTCGCTCGCCGAGCCCGGCAACATCTACACCCGGATCCACAACCCCACCCAGGACGTACTGGAGCAGCGGATCGCCGCGCTGGAGGGCGGCGTCGCCGCCGTCGCGCTCGCCTCCGGGCAGGCCGCCGAGACCCTGGCGATCCTGACCCTGGCCGGTGCCGGGGACCACCTCGTCGCCGCCAGCTCCCTCTACGGCGGTACGTACAACCTCTTCCGGCACACCCTCCCGCGGCTCGGCATCGAGGTGTCCTTCGTCGACGACCCGGACGACCTCGACGCGTGGCGGGCCGCCGTCCGCCCCACCACCAAGGCGTTCTTCGCGGAGACGCTGGGCAATCCGCGCGGCAACGTCCTGGACGTGCGCGGCGTCGCCGACGTGGCACACGAGGCGGGGGTGCCGCTGATCGCCGACAACACCGTGCCCACCCCATACCTGCTGCGGCCCATCGAGCACGGCGCGGACATCGTCGTGCACTCCGCGACCAAGTTCCTCGGCGGGCACGGCACCACGATCGGCGGCGTCGTGGTCGACGCCGGCACCTTCGACTTCGGCGCGCACGCCGAGCGGTTCGCGGACTTCCACACGCCCGACCCCAGCTACCACGGCCTGCGGTACTGGCCCGACCTCGGCCCCGGAGCCTTCGCCGCCAAGCTCCGCGTACAGCTGCTGCGCGACCTCGGACCCGCGCTCTCCCCGCACTCCGCCTTCCTGCTGCTGCAGGGCGTCGAGACGCTGAGCCTGCGCCTGGAGCGGCACACCGCCAACGCGCTCGCGCTCGCGGAGTGGCTGGAGCGGCGCGACGAGGTGTCCGTCGTGCACTACCCGGGCCTGCCCTCCAACCGCTGGTACGAGGCGGGGCGGCGCTATCTGCCGCGCGGCGCCGGAGCCGTGCTCGCGTTCGAGCTGCGGGACGGCGTCGAGGCGGGCAAGCGGTTCGTCGACGCGGTCGGCCTCTTCAGCCACCTCGCGAACATCGGCGACGTCCGCAGCCTCATCATCCACCCCGCCTCCACGACGCACAGCCAGCTGGACGAGGAGCAGCTGGCGGCGACGGGCACCGCGCCGGGGCTGGTGCGCCTGTCGGTCGGCCTGGAGAACGCCGATGACCTCAAGGCCGACCTGGAGGCGGGGTTCCGGGCCGCGAAGGCGGCGTCCTGAGCCCGGGCGCAGCGGCGAGCACGGTCTCCCTCCCGCCGGCCACCGGGGCCTGGCGGGAGGGGGACCCGCCAGGCCGCCGCGCCTGGGTGACGCTGCCACGGGCGCTGCCCCTGGAGGCGGGCGGGGCGCTGGAGGGCGTACGGATCGCGTACGAGACCTGGGGGCGGCTCGCACCGGACGCCGGCAACGCCGTGCTGCTGCTGCACGCGCTGACGGGCGACAGTCACGCCGCCGGGCCGGCCGGTCCGGGGCACCCGACCGCGGGCTGGTGGGACGCGCTGATCGGGCCCGGCGCGCCGCTGGACACCAGTCGCTGGTACGTCGTCGCGCCGAACGTACTGGGCGGCTGCCAGGGCAGTACCGGCCCGGCCTCCCTCCGTACCGCCACCGAGCGGTGGGGGCCGGACTTCCCGTACCTGACCCAGCGCGACCAGGTGGCCGCCGAGGCCGCGCTCGCCGACGCGCTGGGCATCCGGCGCTGGGCCGCGGTCATCGGCGGCTCCATGGGCGGGATGCGCGCGCTGGAGTGGGCCGTCGGCCGCCCGGAGCGCACGGGCGCGCTGCTCGCGCTCGCCTGCCCCGCCGCGTCCTCCGCCGAACAGATCGCCTGGGGCACGATCCAGACCGCCGCGATCCGTGCCGATCCAGGATGGCGGGACGGGCGGTACCACGACGCGCCACCGGGCGGCGGCCCGCACCACGGCCTCGGCGTCGCGCGCCGCATCGCCCATGTGACGTACCGCAGCGAGCCGGAGCTGGCAGCGCGCTTCGGACAGACGCCGCAGCCCGGCGAAGACCCCTGGCAGGGCGGGCGGTACCAGGTCGCCTCCTACCTCGACCACCACGCGTCGAAGCTGGTCCGCCGCTTCGACGCGGGCAGCTACGTCACGCTGGTCGACGCGATGAACGGCCACGACGTCGGGCGCGGCCGGGGCGGCACGGCGGCCGCGCTGCGCCGGGCCCGGATGCCGGCGCTGGTCGCGGGCGTCGACTCCGACCGGCTCTACCCGCTCGCCCAGCAGGCGGAGCTGGCGGCCGCCCTGCCCGATGCCGACCGGCTCCGCACCATCGAGTCGCCGTACGGCCACGACGGCTTCCTCATCGAGACGGAGCAGGTGGGGGCACTGGTGAGGGAGCTGCTGAGCCGGGCGTGACGGCGGCGGGCCGGGGAGCTCTCAGCCGGTCGTGCCCACATTGCGGCCCGACACCGGGACCTCCAGCGGCCGGGCGAGGCCGATCACGCCCTCGTCGAGGCGCTGGAGGTGACGCAGGACGCGGAAGGTCACCGTGCCCGAGGGCAGCGCGTTCGTGCCGTTCGCCTCCAGTACCGAGGCGATGCTCGCGCCGGAGGAGACCTCGCCGCGGGTGCTCTCGTCCACCACGCGCGCGACGATGATGTCGATGTTCCGGGCGATGCGCCGGCCGGCCCGCTCCAGCCGCGGGTCGGCCGCGACGTTCTTGCTGTACGGCACGAGCTCGGCCGTCGCCGCCAGCGAACGGGCGTGGTACGCGCAGGTCTCCAGCAGCGCCACCAGATAGCGGGCGGTCTGCCGGCGCCCCCGCAGCGGCGTGATCGGATGCGTCAGCGGCTGCGTGGAGGCACGCAGATCGTCCAGCGCCGAGTCCAGGTCGCGCGCCTTGTCCAGCAGGTCGGCGGCGGGACCGCCACTCAGCTGCGCTACCGCGGCCGTCACCACGTCGCTCAGCCGCTCCAGCACCGTGCCCAGCAGCTCGTCCGTGCGGCGGTCGGTGTGCACCGGCAGCACCAGCACGGCGGCGATGATCCCGCAGGCCGCGCCGAGCGCCGTCTCCTCGATGCGCAGCACCAGCACGGCCAGGCTGTAGGTGTTCAGCAGCGTGTAGAGCAGGCCCAGCATCGCGGTGACGCAGAAGGACATCAGCGCGTACGACAGCGGCGCTGTGAAGAACATCCCGAAGATGAAGAGCAGTACGAGGGCGAACGCGAGCCAGGTCTGGTTGCCGACCAGCCCGGCGAGTGCGACACCGGCGACCACGCCGAGGATCGTGCCCACCAGCCGGCGGTACCCCTTGACCAGGATCTCGCCCGTCGACGCGGTGTTGAGGAAGACCACCCAGCAGGTCAGCACCGCCCAGTACCAGCGCTGGCTGGAGAGGAACTCGCCGCCGATGATGGCCAGCGTCGAGCCCACCGCGACCTGGAAGGCGGCCCGGGTGGTGGGCCGCTTCAGCCCGGTGCGCTCGTCGGCCTCCTGCTCCTCCGACGCGCCCTCGAGACTGCCCATCGCGACGTCCTCGGCGTCGAACTCCTCGCGGGAGCGGGCCGTCGCGGGCGTGTCGTCGGACGCGTCCTGCGGCCCGTCCAGCGCCAGCCGCAGACCCAGCACGGCGCGCGCGGCCTCACCGATGCCGCGGAAGACGTCCTGGACGGCGGGGGAGGCGGCCGGCAGCTTGTCCTCGTCGCGGTAGCCGAGCAGCCGGTTCCGTACGTGGGCCAGGGCCATGCCGCGGTCGTCGGCACCGCGGCGCGCGATCAGCAGATGCAGTGCGCCCAGGTCCCGGCGCAGGGTGCGGGTCTCGGCGTCCTCGCCCGGCGCGCGGTCGGCGGCGACCGGCACCGGCGCGTGCGGCAGGTGCATCGTGATCGTGTCGGCACGCTCGGCGCTGCGCGCGTTCAGCAGGATCACGCCCAGCCGCTCGGCGGCGATCTCGGCGTCCGCGATGCGGCGCTGCAGCCGCGCCGCCGTGGCCTCGTCCCGGGTCCCCTCCTCCAGCCGGCCCTGGATCATCAGGGCCGCCTCGTGCAGCCGGGCCGTGCGCCGCCGCAGCGTGTCCAGGACCTTGTCCAGGTCGTCGGGGCCGGCGTCCAGCAGCTCGAGCTGGGCCGCCAGCAGCTGCGCGAGCCGCGCCCGGAACGCCTCGCGGAGCCGCCCCAGGGTGCGCTGGGGCGTCTCCGGTACGACGGCGAAACGGACGACGGCGCTGCACGCGAACGCGACGGCCAGCGTCAGATACAGCTCCGGCAGCGCGCCGACGGTGGCCTGGACGAACAGCGAGACGAAGTAGACCTGGAAGCCCATCAGGCCGAGGGCCGTGCCGCGGTCGCCGAACCGCCGCCCGTACACCGCGCCGAAGATCAGCAGCACGAAGAAGACGTCACCGGCGATGATCCGGGTGTGCAGCAGCGCACCCAGCGACATCGCGGCGAGGGCGACGGGCAGGCCGCACGCGAGCGTGACGGCCTGGCCGCGCACCTCCTTCTCCTTGATCGCGAAGGTGGCGACCATGGCCGCCATGGCGCCCGCGACCATGTGCGTGACGTCCGTACCGAGCAGCGCGAGGACGGCGAGGGCCAGCACGATCGCGCCGACCGTCCGCAGCCCCGCCATCAGCCGCAGCAGTCCCGGGTCGGACGCCGCGAAGCGGTCCCAGGTGCGGATGGAGGCCCGCCGTGTCGCTGCTATCACGCTGCCGTACTCTCCCGAAGCTCGCCATGATCCATGGAGGCCCCAGCATCCCACGAGTCACGCCCCGGTACCGAGGTCGGTGCGCGCATCGCTGAGTCCGGCAGCGCCCTCGAAGGCGTCAGGCGGTGTCCTCCCGCGCCGTGCGCGTCCGGCGGACGCGATGGGCCGCCGCGACCAGGTTCTCCAGTGAGGTGCGCGTCTCCGGCCAGCCCCGGGTCTTCAGGCCGCAGTCGGGGTTGATCCACAGCCGCTCCGCGGGGACGGCCGTCAGCGCCGCGCGGATCAGGGCCTCGATCTCGTCGGTGTCCGGGACGCGCGGTGAGTGGATGTCGTACACACCCGGGCCGACCTCGCGCGGATAACCGGCGGCGGCCAGCTCACCGGCCACCCGCATGTGGGAACGGGCCGCCTCCAGGCTGATCACGTCGGCGTCGAGGTCGTCGATGGCCGGGAGAATGTCGCCGAATTCCGCGTAGCACATGTGCGTATGGATCTGGGTGTCGGGGCGCACGCCGCCGGTGGCGAGCCGGAACGCCTCGGTGGCCCAGGCCAGATAGGCGGCGTGGTCGGCGGCGCGCAGCGGGAGCGTCTCGCGCAGCGCCGGCTCGTCCACCTGGACAACCGAGGTGCCCGCCGCCTCCAGGTCGGCCACCTCGTCGCGCAGCGCCAGCGCGACCTGGCGCGCGGTGTCGGCGAGCGGCTGGTCGTCGCGGACGAAGGACCAGGCGAGCATCGTGACGGGACCGGTGAGCATGCCCTTGACCGGCCGCCCGGTGAGCGACTGCGCGTACCGGGTCCAGCGCACCGTCATCGGCTCCGGGCGGGAGACGTCGCCGGCCAGCACCGGCGGGCGGACGTAGCGGGTGCCGTAGGACTGGACCCAGCCGTGCCGGGTGGCGAGGTAGCCGGTCAGCCGCTCGGCGAAGTGCTGCACCATGTCGTTGCGTTCCGGCTCGCCGTGCACCAGGACGTCGAGCCCGGCCTTCTCCTGGTACGCGACGACCTCGCGGATCTCCGCCGCGATCCGCTCCTCGTACGCGTCCTCGTCGATCCGGCCCGCGCGCAGATCGGCGCGTGCGGTGCGCAGCGCGGACGTCTGCGGGAAGGAGCCGATGGTGGTGGTCGGCAGCGGCGGCAGGCCGAGGTGGGCGCGCTGGGCCGCGGACCGCTCGGGGTAGGGCTGGGAGCGCCGGCAGTCGGCGGCGGTGACGGCCGCGGCGCGGGCGCGCACGGCGGGGTCGTGGGTGAGCGCGGCGCCGGTACGGGAGGCGAGGTCGGCGCGGTTGGCGGCCAGTTCGGCGGCGATGATGCCGGTGCCGTGCGTCAGCCCGCGGGCCAGGGTGACCAGCTCGGCGGTCTTCTGCCGGGCGAAGGCGAGCCAGCGGGCGATCTGCGGGTCGATGTCGCGCTCGGCGGCCGCGTCCAGCGGGACGTGCAGCAGCGAGCAGGAGGCCGCCACGTCCACCCGGTCGGCGAGGCCCAGCAGGGTGCCGAGGGTGGCGAGTGACTTCCCGTGGTCGTCGATCCACACGTTGCGGCCGTTGACGACGCCCGCGATCAGCCGCTTGCCGGGCAGGCCGCCGGCCGCCGCCAGGTCGTCCAGATTGCCGGCCGCGGCCTCGGTGAAGTCCAGCGCCAGCCCCTCGACGGGGGCCTTGGCCAGTACCGGCAGGGCCTCGCCGAGACGTCCGAAGTAGGTCGCGACCAGGAGCTGCGGGCGGTCGGTGAGGGCGCCGAGGTCGCGGTAGGCGCGGGCCGCGGCGTTCAGTTCGGCCGGGGTGCGGTCCTGCACGAGCGCCGGTTCGTCCAGCTGGACCCACTCGGCACCGGCGGCGCGCAGGTCGGCGAGGACCTCGGCGTAGACGGGCAGCAGCCGGTCGAGCAGGGTCAGCGGCTCGAAGCCGGGGTCCACGCCGGGGGCCGGCTTGGCGAGCAGGAGATAGGTGACCGGGCCGACCAGGACGGGGCGTGCGGTGTGGCCGAGCGCGCGGGCCTCGCTCAGCTCCGCGACCTGCTTGCGGGAGTCGGCGGCGAAGACGGTGTCGGGGCCCAGCTCCGGCACCAGGTAGTGGTAGTTGGTGTCGAACCACTTGGTCATCTCCAGCGGCGCCGCGTCCTGCGTGCCGCGGGCCATGGCGAAGTACCCGTCCAGGGCGTCCGTTTCGACGGCGGCGCGGTGCCGGCGGGGGATCGCGCCGACCATGACGCTGGTGTCCAGCACGTGGTCGTAGTACGAGAAGTCGCCGGTCGGTACCTCGTGCAGGCCCGCCTCGGCCAGCTGCCCCCAGACGGAGCGGCGCAGTCCCGCGGCGGTCTCCCGGAGCGCGTCGGCGGTGACGCGGCCCTTCCAGTACCCCTCGACCGCCTTCTTCAGTTCCCGGTCCGGCCCCTGCCGGGGATAGCCGTACACGGTGGCCCGTACGGCCGTGGCGGTGTTCTTGCTGGTCACGTTGCTCTCCTTCGCGAGCGTGTCTCCGAGCGCCCGGCGACGGGCGAGAGCGCGAAGGGAGTGCACAGCGGACGGGACGCCACGCACTCGTGTGCCGCGTCCCTGCTGTACGCCGACCCGCCCTCGAGGTCACCGGAAGGACCGCACACGACGGGGGCCGCGTGCGGGCAACGGGCAGGTCTTCGGACTCACGAGCACGTCCACCCGAAGGTAGACACCTACTGGCCGTCGCTTCCCGGACCCGGTCGGATCCAGTGCGTATGACGGCGGTCGTTCCCGCTCACCGCTGCGGGGCAGTCCCGGATTCCCACCGGGTTCCCTCTTACGACGCGCCTGCCTGGCGGACAGGGCGAACCAGCTGCAGCGATCAGGTTATGCCCTGTCGCCGTCCACGTGCCATCCCCCGCTGTGTGCGTACGCCGTGCCGAGTGTCGTCGGGCAGCCCCGCGCGGAACAGGTCGGGGGTATCGGGCCGACTGTCCGACAAGCTGACCTGACGTGTCGTCAGGCAGAGTGCCGAGATGTGCCGCACGCGCCCCTTATCGTGCGCTTATGAGTCAAATGCCTGATTCCGCCCGTGACCGGATCGCCATCATCGGCATCGGCTGCCGCCTGCCCGGCCACGCCAACGACCACCGGGCGTTCTGGCGGAACCTGGCCGAGGGCCGGGACTGCATCGTCCCGACCCCGGCCGACCGGTACGACGTCACCACCCTGGGCAGCCGGGACCGGGCCAAGCCCGGGCGGCTGGTCGGCGGCCGCGGCGGGTACATCGACGGCTTCGACGAATTCGACCCGGCGTTCTTCGGCATCAGCCCGCGCGAGGCCGCCCACCTCGACCCGCAGCAGCGCAAGCTCCTGGAGGTCTCCTGGGAGGCCCTGGAGGACGGCGGCCAGCGCCCGGCCGGCCTGGCGGGCCGCGACATCGGCGTGTTCATCGGCGCGTTCACGCTGGACTACAAGATCCTGCACTTCGCCGACCCGGACTTCCTGGCGGCACACACCGCGACCGGCACCATGATGACGATGGTGTCGAACCGCGTCTCGCACGCCTTCGACTTCCGCGGCCCCAGCGTCTCCCTCGACACCGCCTGCAGCTCCTCCCTCGTCGCCCTGCACCTCGCCCGGCAGAGCCTGCTGCGCGGCGAGACCGACCTCGCGCTGGCCGGCGGCACACTGCTGCACAGCGCGCCGCAGTACACCATCGCCGAGACCAAGGGCGGCTTCCTCTCCGTCGACGGCCGGTCGCGCGCCTTCGACGCGGCGGCCGACGGCTACGTACGTGCCGAGGGCGTCGCCGTCGTGGCACTGAAACGGCTGGCCGACGCGGTGCGCGACGGCGACCCGGTGCACGCCGTGGTGCTCGGCAGCGGGGTGAACCAGGACGGGCGGACCAACGGCATCACCGTGCCGCGCGAGGACGCCCAGGTGGACCTCGTACGGAAGGTGTGCGCCGAGGCGGGCGTCGCGCCCGGCAGCCTGCAGTACGTCGAGGCACACGGTACTTCCACGCCCGTCGGCGATCCGATCGAGGCCCGGGCGCTCGGCCGCGTCCTGTCCGCGGGCCGCCCGCCCGGCGCCCCGTGCTACGTGGGCTCGGTCAAGACCAACATCGGGCACACCGAGGCCGCCGCCGGCATCGCGGGGCTGATCAAGACCGTGCTGTCCCTGAAGCACGGGAAGATCCCGCCGCACCTCAACCTGGAGCGGCTCAACCCGGCCCTCGACGCGGCCACGCTGCCCTTCGAGATCCCGGACCGGCTGGTCGACTGGCCCGCGCACGACGGGCCGGCCCGGGCCGGCGTCAACTCCTTCGGCTTCGGCGGCACCAACGCCCACGTACTGCTGGAAGAAGCACCGGCCCCCGAGGCGGCCCCGCGGCCCGAACCGCCGCAGCGCAGCCGTACGATCCTGCCGCTGAGCGCACGCCACCCGGACGGCCTGCGCGCACTCGCCGCCGGTCTCCGCGCCGAGCTCTCCGGCGCGCACGGCACGCCGCCCGATCTCGCCGATGTCGGCCACACCCTCGCCCACCGCCGCGAACACCATGCGCACCGGCTCGCGGTGACGTACTCACCGGCGGCGCCCGACTCGCTGGACGAGGCGCTGGCCGCGTACGAGCGGGGCGAGCAGCATCCGGGTGTCGTCACGGGCCACTGCCGCGAGCGCGAACGCCGGGGCGCGGCCTGGGTGTTCACCGGTATGGGGCCGCAGTGGTGGGGCATGGGCCGCCGGCTGCTGACGGCCGAACCGGTGTACCGCGCGGCCGTCGAGGCGTGCGACCGCGAGATCCGTGCGCAGGCCGGCTGGTCCCTGCTGGACGAACTCGCCAAGGACGAGGCCGCGTCGAGGATGGGGGAGACCTGGCTCGCGCAGCCGGCCAACTTCGCGCTCCAGACCGGCATTTCCGCGCTCTGGCGCAGCCACGGCGTCCGGCCCGACGCCGTGGTCGGCCACAGCACCGGCGAGGTCGCCGCGTGCTACGAAGCCGGGGTCTACACCCTGTCGGACGCCGTCAAGGTCATCCTGCACCGCAGCCGACTCCAGCACCGGCTGGCCGGCACCGGCACGATGCTCGCCGTCGGGCTGACCGAGGCCGAAGCGGCACGCCGCGTCCGCCCGCTGCGCGACCGGGTGTCGGTCGCGGCGGTCAACAGCCCCCACGGCGTGACCCTTTCCGGAGACGCGGACGCACTTCGCGGACTCGCCTCCGACCTGGAACGGGACCAGATCTTCGCCCGCTTCCTGGCGGTCGACGTCCCGTACCACAGCGTGCGGATGGACCCGATCAGGGAGGAGCTGCTGGCGGCGCTGGCGGACCTCAAGCCGCGCCCGCCGGAGCTACCGCTGTACCTGACGGCACGCCAGGAAGCCGTGGCCGGAGGCGGGTTGAACGCCGCGTACTGGTGGGAGAACGTCCGCGAGCCGGTCCGCTTCCGGGCGGCCGTCGACCGGCTCGCCGAGGACGGCCACCGCCTCTTCCTGGAAATCGGGCCGCACCCGGTCCTGGGCCACTCGATCGCCGAGTGTTTGGAGGGGAAGGGCACCGAAGGCCGGACGCTGGCCTCGATGCACCGCCAGGAGGACGACGTCGAACGGTTCCACCGCACCCTGGCCGAACTGCACACGCTCGGCGTGGAGTTGGACTGGGGCGCCCTCCAGCCGGGCGGCCGGGTGGTCCCGCTGCCCCGCTACCCCTGGCGCCGGGACCGGTACTGGGCCGAGCCCGAGGGCATCGCGCAGCTCCGGCTCGGCCGCCTCGACCACCCGCTGCTGGGCCGCCGCACCACACACCCCCGGCCCACCTGGGAGGCCCGGCTCGACACCGAACAGCTGCCGTACCTGGCGGACCACCGCATCCAGGGCAACACCGTCTTCCCCGCCGCGGGCTATCTGGAGATGGCGGCGCAGGCGGTACGGGCGCTGACCGGCGGCGGCCCGGCGGTGCTGGCCGACATCCGGCTGGCCAAGGCGCTCTTCCTCGACGACGCGCGGCCGACGGCGGTCCAGTTCTCCTTCGACCCGGACAGCGCGGGCTTCACCGTCGCGACGGGCGCTGCCGACCCCGCCGTGCACGCCACCGGCGTCGTCCGCACGGGCCAGCGCCGCGGCCCCGGCCCCGCTCTCGACCCGGACGCGGTCCGCTCCCGCACCAGCCGCCGGCTGTCCGGCCCCGAGACGTACGCGGCACTGGCCGAGCAGGGGTACGAGTACGGCCCGGCGTTCCAAGGCATCGAGGAGGTCTGGACCGGACCCGGCGAGGCGCTGGCCCGGATCCGGCCGCCGGCCGGGCTCACCGGCGGCGCGGCGGACAGCCACTGCCACCCGGCCCTGCTCGACGCCGCCTTCCAGACGCTGCTGACGACCCAACTGACGTCCGTATCGGCCGAGGACGACCGCGCGTCCGGCGGCATCCGCCTGCCGCTCGCGATCGCCGAGGTACGCCTCGACCCGGTCGGCGACCGTCCCTTCTGGGTGCACGCCACCCTCACCGGTCAGGACGCCGACGAGATCACCGGCGATCTCGCGCTGTACACGGAGGACGGCGCGCCGCTGGGCCGGATCACCGGCTTCCGCGCGGCGGACGTCGAACGTGCCTCCGCCTCGGTCGGCCTGAGCACGATCGACAACTGGCTGGCCGAGGTCGTCTGGACCGACGCCGACAGCCTTCCGGAGGATGCGGACGGCCTCGGCGATCTGCTGATCCTCGCCGACGCGGGCCCCCTCGCCGAGCGGCTGGCCGGGTTCGCACGCGCCCGCGGCGGACGCTGCCACCTGGTGCGCCCCGGTACGAGGTATGCGCACGGCCCGGAGGAATCCACGGTCCGGCCCGATTCGGCCGAGGACCTGACCCGCCTCTTCGCCGACCTCGACGCTTCCTTCGACGCCGTCGTGCACCTCTGGAACCTGGACCTGCCACCGCTGGACGAGGTCACCCGTACGGAACTGGCCCGGTGCACCGGCCTCGGCGCGTACTCGCTGGTCCGCCTCGCGCAGGTGTTGCCGGACGCGCAGCCCGGCGCCCGGCTGTACATCGTCACCCGCGGCACTCAGGCCGTGGCCGCCGGCGACCCCGTCGAACCGCTGGGCGCGGCGGCCTGGGGCCTCGGCAGGGTTCTGTGGCAGCAGGAACTCACCGCGCAGCGCGGCAAGTTGATCGACCTCCCGGCCGAGCCCGCCGAGGGGGAGGCCGAGGCACTCTGGCGCGAGCTCGCCACCGGGGGCGGCCGAGCCACCACCGACGACGAGGAGATCGCACTGCGCGACGGCCAACGTCGCACCAGCCGGCTCCGCCCGCCCGCCGGTCTCACCCGCCCGCTGCCGCTGCGGCTCCGCCCCGATGCGGACTACCTCGTGACCGGCGCGTTCGGCGCGCTCGGCCAAGTGCTCTGCCGCACTCTCGTGGAACGCGGCGCCCGCCGGCTGATCCTCGTGGGCAGGACCCCGCTGCCCGACCGCACGGAGTGGCACCGCGTCGACCCCGACAGCCCCGCCGGGCAGCGGATCGCCTTCCTCAAGGAGCTGGAGGCGCTCGGTGCCCAGCCGGTCCCGGCCCCGCTGGACATCACCGACGAGGCGGCGCTGACCGACTGGCTGGCCGACCGCCGAGGCCGCCAACTCCAGCCTATCCGAGGGGTGTTCCACCTGGCCGGAGAGGTCAGGGACGCGTTGGTGCCGGCGATGGACCGGGCGGCGTTCGAGGCCGGGTACGGTCCCAAGGTGGCCGGCGGCTGGCTGCTCCACCATCACCTGCGCGACGAACCGCTCGACCACTTCGTCCTCTTCGGCTCCATCGCGGCTCTGCTGACCACGGCCGGGCAGACCAACTACGCGGCCGGCAACGCCTTCCTGGACGCGCTCGCCCACCACCGCAGGGCCCGCGGCCTGCCCGCGCTCAGCCTGGCCTGGGGCCCCTGGGACGCCGGCATGATCGAGGAGCGTGGCCTCGCGGAGCACTACCGCACGGCACGCGGCATGAGCCCGCTCTCGCCCGCCGCCGGCATGGCCGTACTGGAGCGCACCATCGGCCAGGAGCGAGCCCAGCTCGCCGTCGCCACCGTGACCGACTGGCGGACCGCCACCGCCTGGTACGCAACGCCGCCCCCGCTCGTCGCCGACCTCGCGGCGGCCGCCGCCGACGCCCCGGCGACCGCCGCGCGCGGCACGTTCCTGGACGCCTTCCACGCGGCCGAGGGCGAGGAGGCCCGCCGCCACCTGATCACGCAACGTTTCGGCGAGCTGGTCGCCGCCGTACTGGGCGTGCCGCAGGACCGCGTCGACCCGGCGGCCGGGCTGCTCGCGCTGGGCCTGGACTCCCTGCTGGCGATGGAGCTGCGCGCCAGGACCGGCACCGAGCTGGGCGTCACACTCCCGGTGGTGGCACTCCTCAGCGGCGAACCGGTCGACGCGCTGACCAACCGGCTGTACGACGGGCTGCTGGCGGCCGGCGAGTCCGAGGCCGCGCCCGCGATCGAGCAGCACACCGAAGAACAGCGCACCGGAGATCAGCGCCCCGAAGCGGAGCATCCCGAAGAGGAACAGCAGTACCCCCTCACCTACAACCAGAAGGCGCTGTGGTTCCTCCGGGAGCTCGACCCGGATGCGCACGCCTACAACATCGGCGGCGCGATGGTGGTGCACGGCGAGCTCGACCCGGAGCTGGTCCGCACCGCCTTCCGCCTCCTGGTGGAGCGGCACCCGTGCCTCCGCACCACCTTCGTCGCGGAGCAGGGGCGGCCCGTGCAGCGCGTCTCCCCGGAGGCGCGGGCCGACACGGCCGTGTTCGACGTACAGGGCGAGGACTGGGACGCCGTACGCGAGCGGCTGGTCCATGAGTACCGCAGGCCGTACGACCTGACGCGTGACCCGCTGGTCCGGCTCCGCCTCTTCAAGCTCGCGCCGGACCGGTGGGTGGTCCTCAAGGCCGTCCACCACATCGTCTCCGACGCCCACTCCATCTTCACCTTCGTCGAGGAGCTGTTCACCCTCTACGACGCACTGCGACACGGCAGACCCGCCGAGCTCCCGCCGCTGCCGGCCCGGTACCTGGACTTCCTCGACCGGCAGCACAGCCTGCTCGCCGGGCCCGAGGCACAGCACATGCTCGACTACTGGCGGGCGCACCTGCCCGCGCGGATCCCGGACCTGGAGCTGCCCACCGACAAGCCCCGTCCCGCGGTGGCCACCCACCACGGCGCCTCCGAGTTCTTCGAGATCGACGCCGAACTCGGCGCACGGGTGCACGCGTTGTCGCGCCGCCACGACGTCACGCCCTTCATGGTCCTGCTGAGCGCGTACTACCTGCTGCTGCACCGCTACTCGGGCCAGGACGACATCGTCGTCGGCAGCCCCGTCAGCGGCCGCACCCACCCGGAAGACGCCCCGGTCTACGGCTACTTCGTCAATCCGCTGCCGCTGCACGTCAGCCTGGCCGGCGACCCTTCGGTGGGTGAACTGCTGGCCCGTACCCGCGACACCGTGCTGGGCGGCCTGGACCACCAGGAGTACCCGTTCGTCCTCCTGGTCGAGAAGCTGGGGCTGCCGCACGACGCCAGCCGCTCCGCCGTGTTCCAGGCGATGTTCGTCCTGCTCACCCACCAGCTCGGCGAAGAACTGGCCGGGCACCGAGTGGAGAAAATCCAACTGCCGGAGCAAGAAGGGCAGTTCGAGCTGACGCTAGCCGCCTACGAGGAGCCCGCGAGCGGGCGCTTCACGTGTGCTTTGAAGTACAACACCGACCTGTTCCACGCGGCGACGGCCCGTCGGCTGGCCGGGCACTACCTGAACCTGCTGGACGCGCTGACCCGCGTCCCCGCCGAGGCGCCGGCCGGCCGGCTGCCCCTGCTCGGCCCCGAGGAGCGCGACCGCATCCTCACCCGGTGGAGCGGGTCCGGCCGGACGGCGGACCACGACGTGCCGGTGCCCGACCTCAT
>NZ_JBEPFC010000014.1:0-89608 GCF_040301705.1 Streptomyces sp. NPDC000151
GCAGCGGACGCTCCCACCGCCGCCGCGGCCCCGGGGCCCGAGACCGCCCCCGGCCCCGTCGTCCTGCCCCCCGCCCCGCCCGTGACCACCGGCGACCGCCCCCGGCTGCCGCGCCGCCGCAAGCAGGAGCACCTCGTCCCCGAACTGCGCGCCGACCCCACCCCGCCCGGCGGCACCCGCACTGCGGGGCGCCCCGAGCCCGAGCACGACCCGAACCTGATGGCCGCCTTCCGGCGCGGCATCACCCGCGCCGACGACACCTACGACGCGGCCGCGGACCGGGGCACCGCCTACGACAGCAACAGCGCCTACGACAGCGCCGCTTACGACAGCGGCGCCCCGTACGACAACACCGGCAACGGCCCATCCCCGAGCCGCCACCGAGGAGACGACCAGAACCATGGTGAGTGACGTTCACGTACAGCCCCAGCGACACGGCGGCCGGCCGACTACGGACCTGTCCTGGCTGCTGACCGGACTCGTCCAGCGCGTACCGCACGCCCGCAGCGCCCTGCTGCTCTCCTCCGACGGGCTGGTCAAGGCCGCACACGGCTTCGAGCCCGACAGCGCCGACCACATGGCCGCGCTCGCCTCCGGCCTGTACAGCCTGGCCCGCAGCGCCGGCGTCCGCTTCGGTGACGGCGACGACGTCCTCCAGGTCGTCGTCGAGCTGGAGTCCACCCTGCTCTTCGTCTCCACCGCGGGCTCCGGCGCCAACCTCGCCGTGCTCGCCTCCCGTGAGGCCGACGTCGCCGTCCTCGGCTACGAGATGGGCATGCTGGTCAAGAGCGTCAAGCCGTACCTCGCCACGCCCGCGCGGCACCAGGCGCAGGCGGGCAGGCACTGAACATGGCGGTACGTCGCCGGCGACGGCAGGGGTCGGAGCCGCTCTGGATCGACGACGAGGCCGGCCGCCTGGTCCGTCCGTACACCGTCAGCAACGGACGGACCCGCCCGACCGCGCACTTCGATCTGCTGACGATGGTGATGGCCACCGGCAAGCGGCCGGTGACGTGTCAGGGCCCGGACCACATGCAGGTCCTCGGTCTGTGCGGCGGCCCGGTCTCGGTGGCCGAGGTCGCCGCGCACATACGGCTGCCGGCGGTGGTCACCAAGGTGCTCCTCGCCGACCTCGTGGACTGCGGAGCCCTCACCGCCCGGGCCCCCGCGCAGACTCCGCAAGGCCCGTCGCCCCGTACCGACCGAGCCCTCCTGGAGGCGGTGCTGCATGGACTCCGACAGCGTCTTTGAAACGACCAGTACTGTGAATCCGTACGCCCCGGAGACCACCCCCGAGGGCGACCCCTTCCCGTCCGCCCTGAAGATCCTCGTCGCGGGCGGCTTCGGGGTCGGCAAGACCACCTTCGTCGGCGCCGTCAGCGAGATCGAACCGCTGTGCACGGAAGAACTCCTCACCCAGGTCAGCGTCGGCACCGACTGCCTGGACGGGGTCGAGCAGAAGACCACCACCACCGTCGCGATGGACTTCGGGCGGATCACCGTCAGCACCGACCACGTGCTGTACCTCTTCGGCACGCCCGGCCAGCAGCGCTTCTGGTTCATGTGGGACGAGCTGTCGGCCGGCGCGCTCGGCGCCGTGGTCCTCGCCGACACCCGGCGCCTGGAGGACTGCTTCGCCGCCGTCGACTTCTTCGAGCGCCGCGGCATCGAATTCATCGTCGCGGTCAACCAGTTCGACGGCTCTTTCCACTACGAACCGGACGAGGTGCGCGCCGCCATAGACCTCTCGCCCAGCACCCCGGTCGTGCTGTGCGACGCCCGGCACTGCAGTTCCGCGACCAACGTCCTGGTCTCCCTCGTCCAGCACCTACTGACCCCCGCTTTCGCAACGGAGCTGCCATGAACCGGCCCGCGTCCCGCCTGCCCGCACCCACTTATGACCCCACCCGGCATCTGCTGCTGACGCCCGACGACGACGAGGCGCCGGCGCGGGTCGCCCGGCTGCGTACGCTCGGCATCGGCGAGGCCCCGCTGCCCGCCTTCGACGACTTCGCGCGCAACCTCGCCCGGACCACCCAGGCCCCGTACGCTATGGTCAACTTCATCGACGAGCACCGGCAGTACTTCGCCGGCCTCTACACCCCCGCCGAGGAGCAGGCGCCGGTCGAGCTGGGGCCCGCGCCGGCCAGCGCGCAGCCGGGCCGGGTGATGGCCCGCGACCACGGCTACTGCCCGCACGTCATCGTCCGCCGCAAGGCCCTGGTCCTGGAGGACGTCTGTGACTACCCGCGGTTCGCCGGCAATCCGGTCGTCGACGAGATCGGCATCCGCTCCTACCTCGGCGCGCCGCTGATCGACCGTACGGGCATGGCGCTCGGCACCGTGTGCGTCGTGGACCTCGAACCGCGCCCGTGGGGCCGCGAGGGCCTGGACACCATCAAGTCCATGGCGTCCCGGCTGGTCGACCAGATCCACCGGATGGAGCGGGAGCGGGCGGACGGGCTGTGAACAATCGCGCTGACAGGCCGACGGGCCGGTGGGGCCTCGCTGTGACAGCGAGGCCCCACCGGCCCGTTGCGTGGGCTCTCCCGCGGTAAGTCCTGTTGGGTCACCCGGTAAGCAGGCCCGCTCCCGCGTACGCGTGGTGGTGGTCGTACTCCTCCATGCGGTCCTCCGTACGGACCCGGTCCGCCAGCCTCGTGGACCATTCGCCGTGCGCCGTGCCCAGGGCCAGCTCGCCCAGCCGCAGCAGCTGGATGTCGGAGGTGCCGGCCGGCGCGAAGATGTGGTGCGCGTCCCGCAGATAGCGCTCCACCGGGCGGTCGGTGAACAGCCCGCACGCGGCGTGGATGTCCATCGCGTCGCGCGCCGACTCGATCGCCGACTCGACGTTGACGAGCTTCGCGTTCATCAGCTCCGCGTCGCAGCTCTCACCCCGGTCCAGCAGATGCACCGCGTGGTAGGCCGCGAGCCGCGCGGTCAGCAGCCGGGACTGGATCCGGCCCAGCTTGAGCTTGATGTTGGTCAGCGCGTGCAGCGGCTTGCCGTACCGGTGCCGCTCCGCGCAGAACCGTGCGGTCTCCTCCAGGACCGCCTGGTGGATGCCGAGGGAGACGGCGGTGAGGTTCGGCCGGCCGTACAGCACGCTCGAGGAGTAGGCGACGGCCAGTCCGTCGCCCTCCCGGCCGAGGAGATTCGCCGCTGGGACCCGGCAGTTGTCGAAGAACAGCTCGCCGAAGCTGAAGCCGTGCAGGCCCATCGTGGCCGCCTGTGGGCCGACCCGGAAGCCGGGGCGGTCGTGCTCCACGAGGAAGGCCGAGAGGCCGTGCGAGCCCTCGCCGGTGCGCACGACGACGCCGTGCAGATCGCCGACGTGGCTGTTGCCGACGTATATTTTGCGGCCGTTGAGGATGTAGTCGTCGCCGTCGCGGACCGCGCTGCTGGTCATGCCGAGCACATGACCGCCGGAGTGCGGCTCGGTAACCGCGATGGTCGGCAGGCACTCGCCCGCGGCGATGGCGGGCAGCCAGGTCTTCTTCTGCTCCTCGCTGCCGAAATGGATGATCTTCGCGACGCCGAGCTGGGACGCCTGCACCATCGCGCCCATGGCGGCGCTGACCCGGGACAGCTCCTCGATGATCACCGTCTTGGCCACGTGCCCGGCCCCCATGCCGCCATAACCGCGCTCGACGGTCGCGCCTATCCACCCCTGGCGGGCGATCCGGCGCGACAGGGCATGGCAAACGGAACGGCTTGCCTCCATCTCTGCTATGAGGGGGCGCACTTCGCGCTCGGCGAAGTCGCGCACCCTGTGCCGGAGTGCCTCATGCCGCTGGTCGGTGAAGTAGCGATGCAAGACGAGCCCTCCTCCGCGATGCGTCCGTGCTAGTAGCTCTGCGTCATCCGGTACGTGTCATTCCTCGATCGAATCCGGACAGTTGTTCTGCGGTTACCCCGAGTGCAATACCCGTTGGCATACCTGGCACAGGACGCATAAAACCTCTACTCACCGCATTTATGCGAAGACAATGGAGTGCGCATTGATCCTTCACCACCCCGAGGGGGTGTCACATGCGGAAATGCAGAACTGAGGCAGGAGTGATCAGAGTTGCTCGTCGAGTGGGTACGTGTGACCGAATTTCATCGTGGTCTCGTCACCCGTTGAAGGCGTAGCGCACGCACGTACGCCACTCGCCCCGGCGGATCGAGGGCGGGACAGGTGGCGGCGGGCGACGTTCTGCCGGTGCCGTACGCCTGCGCACGCCGCCCGCGCCACCCGACGCCTCCCCCCCCTCGTACGCCCGGTGGTCCTTCGTACGGTCAGTGGTCGGGCCCGCAGCAGGAGTCCCGCCGGAGCTGCCGGCCCACCGCCCGCCAGTCCTCCGCTCCGGCCGTCCGGGCCGTATGCGGCCGGGCCGCCGCGAACGCGCCCACCAAGTCGGCCTGTTCGTACAGCCGACCGCCCCGCAGCACACCCGTCGTGCGGACCAGCGAGTCGAAATCGCGGAACGGATCGCCGTCCACGAGAGTCAGATCCGCGAGCCTGCCCACCTCCAGCGTCCCCAGATCCCGCTCGCACCCGAACACCCGGGCCGGCAGCGCCGTCGCCGTGCGCAGCGTCTGCGCGACGGTCAGCCCCGAGCCGTGCAGCGCGCGCAGCGCCAGGTGCAGCGACAGCCCGATCGGCATCAACGGCGCGTCCGTACCCAGCGCGACCAGCCCGCCCTTCGCCAGCACCCGCCGGTAAAAGGCCGTCTCCCGGGCAACGTCCGCCAGCTGCGTCTCCGTCGGCCGGTGCGCCGCGTCCTCCTCGACCAGCGCCACGTCCCACGGCGGCATCAGCGTCGTCACCCGCGGATCGTCCGCGAGCCCCGGATCGGCGCCCAGCAGCACCCCCGCCGTGAAGGGCGTGGCGACCAGATGGAAGTCGGTCCCGGTGTACACCTCCAGCACATCGCTGTACGTACGGGCCGCAGCAGACGTCGCGTGCCCGAACTCCAGCCGCTGCGTCGCCTGCAGATGAGTCGTCAGATCCTGCCCCAACTGCACACCCGGCGTCAGCAGATGGCTGCCGGACCGCACGCCCAGCCGCTCGTGCGCGAACTCCGCCGCCTCCTGCATGATCCAGCCCGGCGCCCGGACATACGTCTTCACGAAGTCCCAGTCCAGCGCCGCACCCCGAGCCAGCGACCGGCGCAGCCCCGCGCGCGTCCGGTGGGCGCGCCCCATGCTGTACGCCACTCGCGCCCCGTCCAGCAGCTCCCCGCAGCTGATCAGCCGCGGCCCGGCGAGCACCCCGGCGGCGACCGCCTCGCGCAGCCGCGCCTGCTCGTACGAGAAGCCGCCGAACGACACCGCCGTGGTGATCCCGTACGCCAGCTGCAGCGCGGTCTGCCGCCCTCCGTACGTCAGCTGCCAGGGGTGGGTGTGGGAGTCCCACAGGCCGGGGATCACCGTGCGCTCGGAGGCGTCCACCCGGTGGGCCGCGCGGCGCCCGGCACGGTGCGGCGACACCGCCGCGATCCGCCCGTCCCGGATCACCACGTCCACGTCGTCCCGTACGCCTTCGCCCACGCCGTCCCAGAACCGGCCCGCGTGCACGACCGTGTCCGCCGTCGGCGCGCGCCGGTGGTCCAGCCGCAGCGGTACCGTACGCGGCGCCCCACCGGCCGCGTCGACCAGCCGCAGCCGCCCGGCCGAGAGATAGAGCAGCGTACGGGAATCGCCCGACCAGGACGGATGGTCCGCCGGCTCCTCCGTGAGCTGCCGCGGCGCGCCGTCCGGGGTGCCGTCGGGCCGCACCGGCAGCAGCCACAGCGCGGACTCGGCGACCAGCGCCAGCCACCGCCCATCGGGCGACCACACAGGCCCGGAGCCGTAGCGGTCGGAGAGCGACACATGCTCCCCGGCCGCGTGCAGCCGGCTCGCTCCCGAGGCGGTGTCCACCACCCGGATGAGGTTGTAGCCCTCGCGGAAGCGCTGGTTGAGCCGGTTGCGGTCGCAGAGCGCGAGGTACCGGCCGTCCGGCGACCAGCTGGGCCGCCCCGGCAGTCCGCCCCCGCCGAGCGGCGCCGCCAGCTTCCGCTCCGTACCGGCGTCGAGGTCCCGCACCACGAGGTTCCCCGCCATGTCCAGCGCGGCCAGCCGCCGCCCGTCGGGGGAGAGCGCCGGATGCACCCGGCCGCCCTCCGTGAGCACGCGCTCCTCACCCGTGGCCACCTCCCGGCGGCGCACCGCGTACAGCCCGTCCCGGTCGTCCGCGTACACCAGTGCCCGGCCGTCCCGGGTCCAGGACGGCGCCAGGAGGTACCGCGTCGGACCCGTCTTCACGACGCGGCGCGGCGCGCCACCCGAAGTGGGTGCCACCCACAGCCCGTTGAGCGCGGCGAAGGCGAAGCGGCGGCCGTCGGGGGAGAGCGCCGGCAGGTGGACGCCGCGCACCGGGCGCGCGCCGTCCCGCTCGAAGCCGTAGTCCTTGACCCGGTACCGCGGCCGCTCCACCGGCATCGCCGCGGCGAACGGGATGGTCTCGGCGGCGTCCGGCCGCTCCGGCCGTACGAGGGTGAACTGCCCGCCCACGGTCACCAGCAGCTCCTCGCGCGAGACCCAGCGCGGCGGTACGGGCATCACGTCCCCGTCGACCGGCACCGCGGCGCCGTCCACGACGAGCGTGCACGTGGGCCCCGGGGCCGCGGTGGTGCGCACGTAGGCGAGCCGCCCGGCGGGCGACAGCGCCGGCACCATGACCTGCGCGGCGGCCGTCTCCGTGTGCTCGGTGACCACTGGGCCGCGCCCGTCCGCCGGCACGGACGCGACCGTACGGGACTCCAGCGCGGTCCCCGCCACCCGGCCGCGGACGAACCAGAGGCGCGCGCCGTCCGGCGCCCACACCGGGTCGAAGTCCTCCCACGCACCGCCCTGGTGCGGACCCTCCTGGCCCGGCACCCCCGTGACCCGCGTCAGCTTCCCGCTCGCGAGCTCCAGTACCCAGATCCGGTACGGGCTGCCGGCCACCGGGTCACCGCCGCGCTCCGAGGCGAAGGCGATCCGGGTGCCGTCCGGCGACCAGGCGGGCCCCCGGTCGTCCCACGGCCCCTCGGTCACCTGGCGCAGCGCCGAGCCGTCCGGGGCGAGCGTCCAGAGGTGGAAGCCGCCGCCCTGATACGCGCAGACCGCCAGCCGGGAGCCGTCGGGAGAGAAGACCGGGCGGGTCGGCTCCAGGAGGGGCGGGGTGAGCGCCGTCGCCGTACCGCCCGAGCGCGGCACGGACCACAGCACGTTCTGGATCTCCGCGATCAGCCGCTCGCCATCGGGGGCGAGGGTGGCGGCGCCGTTGGTGGCGGCGGTGAAGGAGAGGGGGTCGGCGGCCCGGGCGGTGGCCGGCACGGGCACGCCCACCAGGCCCACCGCGGCCGCGGCCGTCGCGGTGCTCTGCAGGAAACGGCGGCGGGAGAAGGGGAAGGGGGCGGCGGTGGCGCCCGGGGAACTGTCCGTGGTGTCCAACGGTCCTCCTACGACAGGGGATACGTGTGGTGCACAACCGGTCAGGAACCCGCCGATCTTTCCACGCACCGGACCCGAAAGGTCAACACCGCGTCGCGTCGCCTCTTGGCGCGTCCCGTCCCTGGACGAGAAGGTATCCCGGACCGCTCAGCCCACCCGCGTCAGCAGTCAGGAGACGACGCCATGCAGCAGGACTTCCACGAGGCGCCCGACGGCACCCGAGTGGCCACCTACACCTGGCTCCCCGAAACGGGCCGGCCGCACGCCCTGGTGCAGATCGCGCACGGCGCCGCCGAACACGCCCGCCGCTACGACCGCTTCGCCCGCTTCCTGGCCGGGCACGGCTACGGCGTCGTCGCCTCCGACCACCGCGGGCACGGCGCCACCGCCCTGTCCACCGGCGGCCGCGGCGTCGTCGGCGAGGACGCCTGGCGCCGCATCGTCGACGACCTCAAGGCCGTCGGCGACACGGCGCGCGGGCTGCACCCCGGAGTGCCCCTCGTGCTGCTCGGCCACAGCATGGGCTCGATGCTCGCCCGCGACTACGCCCAGGAGTACGCCGACGGGCTCTCCGGACTCATCCTCTCGGGCACCTTCCGCACGCTGCCCGGCGCCGAGATCGAGGGCTCGATCGCCGCGCTGGAGGCCGAGGCGGCGGAGCGCGGGCGCACCGCGCTCTCCGACTTCATCCCGCGCCTCTTCGGCTCGTTCAACGATCCTTATCCGCACCGCACCGGCTTCGAATGGCTCTCTCGGGACGAGGCCGAGGTCGACGCCTACGTGGCCGACGAGGACTGCGGCTTCCCCTTCTGCGCCGGGCTCGCGCTGGACTGGGTACGCGCGGCCCGCAAGGTCAACGACCCGGCCAACCTGGCCCGCACGCCCCGCGACCTGCCCGTCCACCTCGCGGTCGGCGACCAGGACCCCTGCAACCAGCGGATGACGCTGGTCTACGAACTCCTGGAGGACTTCCGCTACCTGGGCACCGAGGACCTGACCTGGAAGGCGTACCCGAACGCCCGCCACGAGATCCTCAACGAGACGAACCGGGAGGAGGTGCGGCAGGACCTGCTGGCGTGGCTCGGCAAGCACGTGTGACGGCGGCGGGCGGGCGCTGGGGGCCGATTGTCAGTGGGGAGCGCTACGTTCGTGAGTGCGCAAGTTCGTGAGTGCGTGACTGAGTGGCGGGGGTGGGGGAGGGGCCGTCGTCATCGTCTCTCCCGGCATTGGGGAGAGGGAGGGGCCCTGCCTCCTCAGCCGCCGACGAAGCCAGCGATCCGCCCCCGCAGCGCCCCCGCATCCAGCCCATGCGCCGCCAGATGCGCCGCCATGTCCCCGTATCGGCGCAGCTCCTGGCGCCGTACACCGAGGCCCAGCACCCGGTGCGGGATGTCCTGCAGCGCCTCGCCCGCGGCCGCCGCCGACGTGCCCGCCAGATACGGCTCGACCAGTACGACGTTCGCCGCGTCCCCCGCCCCGACCGCCGCCCGCAGCGCCGCGCCGTCGAAGGGCCGTACGGTCGTGGCGTACAGCACCGTGACGTCCAGCCCCTCGGTCGCCGCCAGCACATTGTCCAGCATCGGCCCGACCGCGACGACGGTCCCCGCCCGCCCCTCGCGCACCGTCAGGAACCGCTGCCCGTCCACCGCCCGCGCCGCCTCGTTGGTCTGCACGGACAGCCGTACGTACACCTTGTCGTCACCGGCCGCCGCGGCGTGCCGCAGCAGCGCCTCCGCCTCGTCCGGATGCCCCGGCACATGCACGGTCCACCCGTCCAGCGTGTCCATCAGTGCCACATCACCGGGCGCCATATGGGTGAAGCCACCCGCCGGCCAGTCGTACGACCCACCGGCGCTGACCAGTACGCCACCCACCCCCTGATGCCCGAAGTCCAGCTTCACCTGCTCGAAGGGCCGCTCGACCAGAAAACTGGCAAAGGTGTGCACGATCGGCCGCATACCGGTCAGCGCCAGCCCGCCGCCCACGCCGACCAGCAGCTGCTCCCTGATCCCCACATTCAGCACCCGGTCCGGGTGCCGGTCCAGCGCCGCTCGGAAGCCGTCCTTGCCGATCTCGGCGAGCACGACGGCCAGCCGCGGATCGTCGTCCAGCAGCCGTGAGGCGACCGTGGCGAAGCGTTCCCGCATGGTGTCCATGGCTCATGCCTCCTTCGACTCGACGCGGGCGACGACGGCGTGCGGCCGTCCCGGATGCGGCGCGGTGTACGCCGCGTACAGCGCGTCGTGGTCCCGCCCGTCGACCGTACGCGTGGACCACCCCGCCGCCTCGAACCGCGCGGCGATGCCACCGTCCCTCGGGTACGACGCCGACGAGTTGTCCAGCACGATCGTGTGCAGCCGGTCCAGTCCGGCCGGCCCCGCGTAAGCAATCGCCTCGTGGTTACTGCCCTCGTCCAGCTCGGCGTCGCCGATCAGCACCCATACCGCGGGCCCGGTCAGCCCCTGCGCCCGCAGCCCGAGCGCGGTACCCACCGCGAGCGGCAGCCCGTGCCCCAGCGACCCGCTGCCGATCTCCGCGCCCGGTACGAGCAGCCGGTCCGGGTGGTGTCCCAGCGGCGAGTCGTACCCACCGAACCCGGGCAGCCACTCCACCGGGAAGAACCCCTTCGCGGCGAGCACCGCGTAGTACGCCATCGGCCCGTGCCCCTTGGACAACAGGAACCGGTCCCGGTCCTGCGCCCCGGCCGTCTCCGGGGTCACCCGCAGCACCCGGTCGTAGAGCACCCAGAGCGCGTCGAGCGTGGAGGTCGCCGCGGGCCCGTGCTTCTCGTCGCCCGTCATCAGGCCCATGAGGTACGCAAGCCGGTCGTACGGAAGCGGCGCGTACCCGGCCCGTTCCGTCGTGAGGTCGGTCATCACATCTGTCATGCCGACCACTCTGCAACCTCAACCAAACTTGAGGTCAAGGACGATGAGCATCACCCGTGAGGCGTCTGGTACCGAGGGGCATTGAGCGTGCGTACAAGGTCGATCGATCAGACACCGGGCTTGAACACATCCTGCTCGATCAGCAGCTTGTCGATCCGGGCCTTGTCCACCCGGTTGGTCACCTCCACGACCTCCTGCCGGTCACGGATGCACTTCGCCAGCGTGAAGGCCGACGACACCACGAAGACGAGCCCGAGCGCGAGAAAGCCGCGCTCCCACGCCCCGACGGGCAGCTTGGCGATCCCGATGACCAGGGCCACGAGCGACAGCCCGAAGGAAACGGCCGCCTGCACGAAGAAGGCGGTCGTCGTCGGACGCTGAATGGATGGTGTGCTCATGAGCAGTAGCGTGCCGCCCGGTGACCCGCGCCACATGAGTACGCCTACTCATCCCGCCCCGGCCGCCCCACCCACCCCTCCCGCTATCCCGCAGCGCGCACCCTCTGACATGGGGTATTGTTCTCGTGCACGGCCGCCCGGGGATTCCCGAGCCGGCCCGGCACCGGGACGTGGCGCAGCTTGGTAGCGCACTTGACTGGGGGTCAAGGGGTCGCAGGTTCAAATCCTGTCGTCCCGACAGCAATGTCGGGTTTTCCCGCAGCTCAGGGGCCATCTTCGGATGGCCCCTGGCGCGTGTTTGGGAGCAACTTGGGAGCGCTCTTCTGCTCCCCGCGCTCCCATCGGGTCTGGAGCTGAGTCGGGGCCGTTGAAATCCGCTGTTTCTGGATGGCTTCTACGACGCGCGGGTCCTCGGGGACCAGTTCGGTGGCGTGGCCCTCCTCTGTTACGAGGAAGGGGACGGTCGGAAGGGGCAAAGCGTCGAAGTCCAGCAGGGAGTCTCGCGGGTGCCCCTCGACGAGCATATGTGCCTCGGCGCTCGTGCCTACTCGTGGCATTGAGCCGGGAAGGGGGCGGCGCGCCGTTTCCTTGAGGAAGCAGACCGAGACGCAGCCGACGGCGGCGGCAGCCATGACGTAATAGGCCGGCATCATGGCGCTGCCCGTCCCTGACACAAGGGCGTCGAGCACGAACGGTGTCGTTCCCCCGAAGGCTGCGGCGGCGATGTTGTACGAGAGCCCCATGCCACTTGCTCGCGATGCAGTGGGGAACTGTGCGGGGAGGGCGGAGGCCAGGCCCGCCGAGCTCAACCCTGCGGCGAGAGCGAGCAGAGCGAGCCCGGGCACAGCGGTCCACACACCTCCGAGACGCATCAGGTAGAAGGCTGGGACGGCGGAGAGGAAGGCGATCGTGGATGCGGCCCACAGGATCGGCCGTCGGCCCACTCGGTCGGAGATGGCTCCACCGAGCGGTACGAACAGACCGGTGGCCAGCAGCAGCGGGAAGGTGAGCAGGGTTCCCTGGGCCTGACTGAACTCCAGTGACGTGGTCAGATACGTCGGCATGTACGAGGTGAGGGCGTACGCGACGATGTTCTCCGCGGCCACGACGCCGATGCCGGCGAGTACCAGGTAGCCGTGGGAGCGGAGGACGTGCAACGGGCCGACCTTGGTCGGGTGCGCCGGGTCGACGTGTTCCTGCGCGACGCGGACGGCGCGGAATGCCGGAGACTCCTCGACTCGGAAACGCAGGTAAAGCGCGATCAGGCCGAGTGGCCCCGCCAGGAGGAAGGGAATGCGCCAGCCGTAGGACTCCATCGCCGCGTGGCCGAGGAGCAGTTCGAGGCCGGTGACGACGCCGGCGCCGAGTGCGAAGCCGAGATAGCTGCTGCCCATGAACCCGCTGTAGAAGCCTCGGTGGCGGTCAGGCGCGTACTCGCAGACGAAGGTGGCACCACCGGCGTACTCGCCGCCGGCAGAGAAACCCTGCGTGATCTTGAGTACGACCAGCAGAACAGCGGCCCAGGCGCCGATCCGGTCGTGGCCCGGCAGTAGGCCGATGAGAAAGGTGGATGCTGCGATGAGACTGAGCGTGGAAGCCAGTGCCGCGCGGCGGCCGATCCGGTCGCCGAGCCATCCGTAGAACATCCCGCCGACCGGGCGGGCGACGAAGGTCGAGGCAAAGGTACCGAAGAGGAACAGCGTCTGAGTTGTGGGATCGGTGCCAGGGAGGAAGACAGGTCCCATAGTGGTGATGAGGTAGCCGAAGACCCCGATGTCGAACCACTCCATCACGGTCCCCACGGAGGTTCCGAGCAGGGAACGTCGGAGCATGGGCCGGTCCACGACACTGATGTCGTCGACTCGCAGACATCGTTTGCGGAACTCGATGCGCTGCTCCGGGCCGCGCTATGGTTGTTCAGCCTTCATTGGGTATCTCCCTCTGGTGCGGTGAGGTCACGACGGAGTGGGGGCCGCATGCTGAGCGGGGACCGCCGCGCGCAGTGCGGTGGCTACGTCGCCAGTGAGCGGGCGTGCGCTGCCGGTGGCCGGGTCGACGTTGACGTAGACGAGCTCCATGTCAGTGAGGACTGTGCTGTCGCGGGTGACGCGAGTGACCAAGGTGAAGCTCGATGTGCCGACTCGTGTGCAGGTGACATGGGCTTCCAGTTCCTCGTCGAAATGCGCGGGTGCTCGGAAGCTGAGCCGGGCGCTGACGACGGACGGGTCGACGCCGGAGGCGACCAGGTCGCGATAGGGGTAGCCGTGCGCGCGAAAGAACTCGGTCATGGCGACATCGGCGATCTCCAGATAGCGCCCGTTGAAGAGGAACCCTTGCGCGTCCGCTTCGTGATATCTGACGCGGTGCCGGTAGGTCGTCATCGACTCTTCTCCTGCCATTGGCCGGTTGATGGCCATGGACGTTAGCGACGGCTGTGCGGAACAGGCATTAGGAAAAGGACCAGAGGTGAGGGTGGAGCGTCGTGCTGAAGCCCATGGCTGACCGGGGCAGGGATGCCGAGAGGGCGCCCACCGGTGTGGTGGACGCCCTCGGGTGAGAATCAGCGGGCTACTGGGGGCGGCGGAGCAGCATCACGGTCCACAGTCCGGATTGGCAGATGTCTCCGTGCTGGTTGAGGAGATCGATGCGAGTGGTCACGATGCCGCGGTCCGGCCGGGAGCGTGACGGGCGTGTCTCCACCACCTCCTCGCGGACCCGAAGGGTGTCACCGATACGCACAGGAAGCAGCATGTTCCAGTCACGGATGCCGAGGAAGGCCACAGCCGAGCCATCCTTCCAGCCGAGCCGCATTTCCAGGCCGAAGGCCATGGCGAGCGCGCCGGGGCCGTGGAAGACGCGCCCGCCGAACTCGCTCCGGCGCGCGTACTCCTCGTCGGTGTGGAGGGGGTGCATGTCGCCCGACCACGTTCCGAACGTGACGACGTCGGATTCGGTGACCGTGCGTCCGCCGGTCTCCCAGAATGTGCCGACGGACAAATCGTCGAGGTAGCGCACAGCAGGGTGTGCGGAGGAAAGGGGAGTGGTGGTCACTGTCGTCGTCCAATCATGGTGTGGGTACCGGGAGTTGCGTCGATGACGCGGCGCAGGGTCATGACCGTTCCTGCCAGTTCACCGGGGAGATCGACAGCAGCAGGCGGGTACCGATGAGGGCCCCGTACTGGACTGTGCTCCCCTTGGGCAGCACGATCAGCGCGCCGGTGTGCGCGGTGACCTCACGTGTCCCGCCGTTCTCGTGGACGATCAGTCGTGCGCAGCCTTCGAGGACGTAGATCGTCTCCTCGTAGCGGACGGTCCACGGATCGGTGTGTCCTGCGGCGTGGAACTCCATGATGTAAGTACCGAGTTCACTCAGTCCGCAGTCGGCGGTGAGGTGCTCGATAGTGGCGGGGCCGTGCGGCTTCTCGTTCGTGGCGCTGCGTTGGGGCAGCACGACCGGGGCGAAGGTCATCGGATACTCCAGGCGGAGAGGCGGTCGGTGGGCACCGTGAGGTAGCGCTGTCAGGCGTCGTTCCGGGCGAGAGCGGCGTACAGGTCCGGGCGGCGCAGGGCGAGGCCGGGTGCCTCTGGTCGGGCACGGGAGGCAAGGAGAAGGTCGTGGTCGAGGGTGGCGAGCACGAGTTGTTCCGCGGGCCCGTCGGCGATGGCCAGCAGCCCGTCGTTGTGGCCCACCGTCCGGTCGACGGGGGCGGCCACGAGGGCTCGGCCGACCGCGTGCATCGGTCCGTCCAGCGGCAGGCCCGAGGTGCCGATCAGCGGGGACATGACGACGTAGAGCTGGTTCTCCATGGCGCGCGCCTGGCAACCGGTGCGCACGCGGTGGACGCCGCGGCGGTTCCAGGTGAGCGAGGGGCAGAGAATGAGGTCCACGCCGCTGTCCACCAGGTGGCGGGAGAGCTCGGGAAACTGGATGTCGGCGCAGACCAGTACGCCGACGGTGAATGGTCCGACATGCGTGATGAGGAGATCGTCGCCGCCGCGGGCACCCAGCTCGTGCTCCTGAGGCGTCAGGTGGGTCTTGTCCTGAGTCTCCACACGGCCGTCAGGGTGTACCAGGTAGGCGGTGTTACGCAGGGAGCCGTCGGCGGAAAGTCGGTTGTGGCTGCCGCCTGCGATGACGATGGCGTACTGGCGGGCCATCGCGGACATGCCCTCGACGAGCCGGTCGGTGAACGACGTGAGGACATTCCAGTAGTCGTCGGAGACGGTCGCCCGCGTCACCTCGTGGTCGGTGATCGCCGCCAGCAGACCTGTGCTGACAAGTTCCGGGAAGAGCACCAGTTCGGCGCCCTCTGCGGCGGCCTGCCCCACCAGGGACTCCATATGCCCGAGGAGGCTCTCCGCGTCTTTCTCCGGGCGCAGTTCGAACTGCACCGCCGCGACCGTGAGTGTGGACATCGGCTTTTCCTTCCGTCGGCTCTCGCGGAAAAGCTAACGCGCCTCGACCCACGGCCCCATTGGCGCAATTCCCTTAATCCGGACCGCCGTTGGGGAGAATTCCGAGACCGTGGGTCCCGCTCAATCGCGCGGTGTCCGCAGCGCGGCACGGTCGGCGCGCAGCGCCTTCGCGTACGGGGTGTGCTCACCGGCGATGATCTCGGCAAGGACCTGGCCGCACGCCGGGCCACTGGAGATTCCCCAGTCGTGGCCCACATTGACATAGGCGCCGTCGGCGGGACCGACGATGGGAAGCTGGTCGGGCGTCTCGCTGCCCAGGCCGGCCCAGAGGCCCGTGACCCCGAATTCGGCGTACTGCGGGTAGCGCTCTGCGCCCACCTTCGCCATCACCTGGGTCGCGGCAAGGCTGATGTGGGGGTTGAGCGAGCCGTGCCCGTCGATGCTGTGACCGATGTACAGCGAGCCCCCTTGGTTGAGCATCGCCGTGTCGTTGAAGAATCCGCGGGCGTCGCCCTCAGCGGAGGCGAGCGGGGTCGCGAACGCCTCCGGGGCGAACTGCGGCAGGTCCGTGAGGGCGCCACAGCCGTGCACCCCGCGCGGGCCGTGCAGGACCGGACTCGATGCCGACTCGACCGGCTGCATCATCAACTGACCGATACGCACCGTGCTGAGAGCGGAGGGCACGCCCTCGGTGGGCAGAGCGGAGGCCCAGGCGCCCGTCGCCCACACCACGCCCGAGGCATGGATCTCCCCGCGCACGCTGCGGACCCCGACCACACGGTCTCCGTCGCGCAGCGCCGAGAGCACGGCTGTGTTGCGGAAGATTCGTACCTTTGCCCGGGTGCAAGCGGCCTCCAGGGCGGAGAGGAACTGCTGCGGATCGATCTGAGCGTCCTCCGGGCTGAAGACTGCGCCGATTGCCGTGCCGGGAAGAATCGGACTCAGCTTGGCGGCCTCTGCCCGGCCGATGAGCTCCAGCTCGACACCGCTGGCCCGGCGGTCCTTGACATAGCCGGCCATGACCTCGGCCTGTTCGTCCGTCTCGAAGAAGAACAGGCCGCCGTCGGTGCGGAGGTCGAAAACGTCACCGAGTGTGTCGCGGTATTCCTGGTACTTCTTCTTGCCTGCGCGCGCCAGCGACAGCTCCGTTCCCGTTCGTCGGGTCTGCACCCAAAGGGCACCGGGATTGCGTCCCGACGCCCCGTACGCCGGGAAGCGTTGATCGACGACGAGCACGCCGAATCCGCGTTGCTTGAGCTCCCACGCCGTGCACAGACCCACGATGCCCGCACCGACGACGACGATGTCGGCTGTTGCCAGGACTTCCCCGTTGCTCATGAGTGCTTCTTCCCCTTCGGTGTAGCTCCGGACTGTGCCCCACGGTAGAGAGCCGTGGCCCCCTCGGCACTGGAACCATCACAACGGGCCGTGCAATTGTTCGTGAGACTTCCGATGTGGGGCCTCCGGCTGCTTTCTAGGATGGCGAACCCACGAGGAGACCCGTCGGCTGGAGGCACCTGTATGGACCGTTCTGCCGGCCCCACTCTGGGGATGCTGATCGCTGAGCTCGGCCCCCAGGCACGCCTCTTGAACGGCGAGGAGGACGCCACCCTCCTGCCGGTGCGCTCCGCCAGCGTACTGACGGCAACAACCGGCACCACTGACTGTGCGGCCGTGCTCGTCTGTCCGCCCCTGATCAGCAGGGATGAGCTCACCAAGGCCGTGCGCGCCCTGGACGGCGGGCCCGCGCGGATCCTGGTACTCACCGCGCCCTGCCCGGTCCCGGCCGCCGAAGCGGCCGCGCTGGCCGGGGACCACCTGCTCGTCGAGGCCGGCGGCACCATTGATCCAGCTGAGGCCGTACTGGCCATCGGCCGGGTCTGCGGGCGGCCGGAGGAGAACATGGCCAGGCGCCTGGCCTCGCTCCAGCGTTCGCTCACTCAGACGCTGGGCTCATCCACCCCGTTGCCCGACCTGCTCGCCCGCCTCAAGAGCACCTGCAACGCCACCGTGGCGCTGGTCGACAAGCGCGGGCAAGCCCTCCACTCGACCGGCCCGGCACCACTGACCTTGCTTGTCGACACGGTCCGGCGCACCGATGCCGAAACACAATTCCTCGACGTCGACGGCTGGACCGGAGTGGCCGACCGGGTGCGTGATCCGGACGTACCGGGCGACTACCTGGGTTGGCTGGTCGTAGTGAACCGCCGGGGCGACTTCGCGGACCCCTATCTCGTCTCGGCCGTGCACGTCGCGGCCTCCTTGGTCGAGGTGTGTCACCAGATGACCCAGGTGTCCCGCCGGCAGGAGAACGCTGTCCGCGCTGCCGTGCTGGAGGAGGCACTTGCCCTGGAGCCGTTTCCCGACGACCCCGAACTGACGGGACGCATCGCCGGACTCGGCCTGGATTTCGGCCACGAGATCCGGACCATTGTGCTGCGCCCCGTCCGTTCGTCCTTGACCTCCCGCGGTGTCCCCGTACTCAGACAGGCGGCCGACGGGCTGGAACAGGCCCTCAAGGACGCCAATGTTCCGTTTCTGCTCAGTGTGCGCGACCGACAACTGGTGGCCGCTGTCCAGTGCTCCCCGTCCACGCTGAAGCGGCTCATTTCCGGTGCCGATGGCAGTATTCCGGACGCCTATATCGGAGTGGGGCGAGACGCACGCAGCACGGGCGAGCTCGCCCGTTCCCTGCACGACGCGCAGCTCGCCGTGCACACCCTTCTGCGCGACGAACGAGGACGACGCGTCCTGACCTACGACGACTTCGACTTCGCCACCTGGCTGTTCTCCGACGTCGGTGTCGACCGGCTCATCGACTGGGCCCGGGAGTTTCTGCGCCCCCTCGCCGACCGGCCGCCGATGATCGAGGGGCTGCGAGCCTACTTCGAGCACAAACAGAGCATGAACGGCGCGGCCCGCTCGCTCAATATCCACCACAACTCGCTGCGTTACCGGCTCGCCAAGGTGGAGGAGACCCTTGACATATCGCTGCGCGATCCGGCTGCCACGGCCTCCGTCTTTCTCGCGCTGACCGCACTCGATCTGGCACGCGCCCCCCGCACCCGACTGCAAAGCCCCCGGTTTGACGAGGGGTGCAGACCCACCGACATCGATGCGCCCCAGCAGCCGGTCGGCGAGGCATCCCCGCACTCCGGCGGACTCGGTGTCGTCTTCGACCCCGACCGTGCCTGAGGGCACGATCGGGGTCGAGTGACGGGGGCGCGCTCGCGTCGTTCGAGTCAGTCGTCACACCAAGCGGCGTGCACCTCGGAGAGCGTGGGGAACCAGACATCCGGCTTCGCCGTGATGTGCTCCAGGAATCGCTCCAGCATGATCAGGTTGTGCGCCCGCCCGATGCACTGCGGGTGCAATGTCCAGGTGAGTACAGCTCCGGGGCAACGCTCGTGGGCGAAATCGAAGCTGCCCTTCCAGCGTGCCAGGACAGCCTCATTGCTCTGCATAAGGGCGTTCCCCTTGAAACTCTCCAACTCGGGGAAGTCGTCCAGGGCCCAGGACACGGGGATTTCCAGCACCTCGCTGGGCGGGCCGAACCGATTGCCGCGTTCCAGGTCGAACTCGACGACCATGCGTGGGCGGTACGGAGTGAAATCCCGCCCCATGAGCGAGGAGTCCCACGCGAATCCGAATTCCGCGAGGAGTGCGAGAGTGTTGTCCGTTACGTCGAGGGCGGGGGAGCGGTATCCCCGCGGTCGACGGCCGAGAACGCGTTCGTGCTCCTTCAGTTGAAGTTCCAGCAGCCGACGTTCCTCGTCGATTTCCAGCTTGGGGATGTACTCGTGGTAGACGCCGTGTGCGGCGATCTCGTGGCCGTCCTCAGCGATGGCCCGCACCGCCTCGGGGAAGGTCAGCATGGTGTGGACCGGGACGCACCAAGTGGTGGTGATGCCGTATCGGCGGAACGTCTCCAGCAGGCGCGGGGCGCCTGTCTCGGCTCCGAACTCGCCTCGGGACATCTGGGTTTGGGAGCGGGTGCGAAACGTCGCCATCCAAACGCTCTGCGCGTCGAAGTCAGGGCTGAGGGAGACGGCGATCCGTTTGCCCTCGGGCATGCGCAGTGTCACGATCCGGCCTCCGCCGTTGCCGGGGCCCGTTCGGGGAGCCAGCCCGCAGCAGCCAGATCGGCGGCCACGTCTCTGTCGCGCAGGGCCTGGTAATCGACGTCCGACCGTGGGATCACGCGGATCGGTCTGCCGGCGGCCAGTTCCTCGGAGACGTGCGCGATCACTCCGGGCAGGGTCGACAGGATCGCCAAGCCCGTGCCCTCCTCGGGTGTGTAGCCGAGCCCGACCAGGAGCACGGCCATCATCCCGACGTCATTGATCGCGATGTCCGACTTGCCGGGCAGCCTGGTGAACGCGGCGTGCAGTGCCTCGTACACCGTGCCTTCGGCCGGCCAGCAGTCCTCCTCCACGGCGAGCCTGCGCAGGGCCGCGGCGCGCGGGTCGACTCGTTTGAAGACAGGGTGCCCAAGCCCCGGAATGCGTTGCCGGGCTGCGCGAAGCCGGGCGACTTCCGTCTCGGCGAACTCCTCGATACTCAGGTCGGAGTCCAGATACTTCCGGTGACTGTCGAGAAGGAAGCGAGCGGTGTCCTCGGTGGCAAGCGTGTGCTTTCCGACGGACAGGCAGGCAGTGGCGAGCCCCGCCGGCATGCTCGGATTGGCCGAGACGGCGTAGCGAGCAGCGGCGGTGCCGGGCTTTTCCAGGCCGTAGTCGAGGACCGCGGCGAGCACGCCGTCCAGTACCCGGGCCTGCGCCGGCGTGGGCAGTTCACCGCGGATCAGGAGATGGGACGCGGCGGTGAAAGGGAGCGCGCCGATCAGGCTCGGCTGGTCGTATCCGCGCACGAACACCTTGTCGTCGGTGAGGGTGCTCACCCTGGTCGTCCAGTAGGGAGGGCGCGGATGAGCGCTGTCGTCAGTGGTGGGCATGGTTGTTCTCCGCTCCATCAGGACTGCGGGGAGAGGCCGGCGAGGATGGACTCGGCCTGGGCGACCATGGAGGTGACGATCTCGCCTGCGGGCCTTATGTCGTGGACGAGTTGCGTGGTGTGTCCCACGGGCATCATCCCGGTCGCCGTATCGCCGTCCTGGTATCCGGTCTCCACCCGGGCGCCGGCCAGCGCGTACTGCGCGGGGAATGCCTGCGGCTGCTGCTCGGAGCCCTCCCAGCGGGCGGTCCAGTCGTTACTGAAGGCACGCATGCGCTTGCCGCTGTACGAGTAGGTGATGGTGGTGTCCTGGAACCGGCCGGCCACCACCCGGTTCTTGAACGCCTGGTGGCCGTAGGCTTCCGGCGTGGCGACAAACCGAGTGCCCACCCAGACGCCGGAGGCGCCGAGTCCCAGGGAGGCGGCCAGGCCGCGCCCGTCGGCAATGCCGCCGGCGGCGAGAACCGGAATGTCGACGGCGTCGAGTACGGCGGGTACCAAGGCCATGGTGGACACATGACCGGTGTGGCCGCCACCTTCCGTCCCTTGGGCGACGACCACGTCGACACCGGCTGCTGCAGCCGCCTTCGCCTTGCCCACGGACCCGACCAGCGCGATCACGACGATGCCGCGCTCGTGGCAGGCGCGGACGAACCACTCGGGTGTCCCGAAGGTGAGGACCACGGCCTTCGGCGCCGCGTCCAGAACAATTTCCACCTGGCGGGCCGTGACGCCGGGGGTCAGGAACGCCTCGATCCCGTCGGTGAGCTTGGCCCGCTCAGCCGCGGGAAGTTCATCGAGCAATCGGCGTACCGGTGCCCACTGCGCCTCGTCCTCCGTGGTGAGAGAGTCCGGCAGCAGGAGGTTGACGGCGTACGGCTTGTCGGTGCCGGCCTTGATCTTCTCGATCTGGGCGCGCAGATCGTCCGGCATGAAGCTGGCGCCCCCCAGGCAGCCGAGGCCGCCCGCCGCGCTGACGGCGACGGCGAGTTCGGCCTGGGCCACCCGAGCCATACCGGCCGAGCAGACGGGGTGCTCGATACCGAGCAGGGAGGTCAGCGCAGTGCGGATCATGTGTAGCTCTCTTCCGTGAGGACTCGGTTGGAGCGGAGCGGAGCCGCCCGGGTCAGGTGGCGGTCCAGCCGCCATCGACAGCCAGCGACTGCCCGTTGACGTAACCGGCCGCGTCGGAGGCGAGGAACAGCACGACGTCGGCGATCTCGGCCGGGGCGGCGGAGCGCTTGGCCGGAATGAGGAAGTCCATGATCTCGGGAGAGACGCCGATGCCACGCTGTTGAGTGGAGACGAGGTCGCCGAGGACCTCCTCCGAGGTGGCTCGCAGCCCGGTGCGGGTCACGCCAGGGGCGACCACGTTGGCGGTGACGTTGTGCGGGCCGACATCGATGGCGAGCCGGCGGACCATTCCTTCGATCCCGGCCTTGGAGGTGACATAGGAAATGCCGTCGGCGGCGCCCCGTCGTCCCGCCACGGACCCGATCACGATGATGCGGCCCTTCTTCTGGCCGATCATGCGCTGGGCCGCGGCCCTGCTGCTGTGGAATGCGCCGGTTAGGTTGATGCCGATGACCTTGTTCCAGAGATCGGGGGTGGTCTCCACGACGTCGGCGTAGCCGTCGAATACGCCTGCACAGTGCACCAGCGCGTCAAGCGTGCCGGTGTGCGCCGCGGCCTGCGCGACGAAGGCCTGCACCGCCTCGTGGTCGCTGACGTCGACGGCGCTGGTGAACAGAGAGTCGGGGTGGCCGGCCGCGGCTTCGGTGGCAGCCATCCGGTCCTTGGAGATGTCGCTGGCGAAGACGGCCCAGCCCTGTTCCGCGAAGGCCGTGGCAATGGCCTGTCCGATCCCGGATCCGGCTCCGGTGATGGCCACGGTGCTTGAAGTCATGCCGGTACTTCCTGATCTTGTCGAAGGGGCGGATGCGCGCCGGTGGTGTGCGAGCGGGAGCCAGGTCCCTCGGGAACCACGATCGCCGCAGAGGGAATCGGGGCCCATTGGCGAAGTGACGAACGTTCTGCCAGGAGCTCGGCCGATTTCCAGTGGGTCGGCGCGCCGTGGCCGCGGACAGCGCCGGTCGAGGGCGATCAGGCCGTGCGGTGCACTCCGGCGTTGTGTTCCGGGCGACGCCCTGGCGGTCCCCGTTGCGACTCATGTGAACGCACAGCGGGCGGCCTTGGAGTCGTGACTTCTCCAATGGTGTGCGCATCGGCTGCGGCCTAGTTTCGCCACGCCCGGGAGCCTCCCGCAGCACACGGCCGGCGACCTTCCGGGCCCGGACCGGTTCGGCCCCGAGGAAGGAACCCGAGCATGACGATCGAACACCAGCAATCACCGGCTACGACAGCGGAGCAGTCAGGCGCTCCCCGGCTCAGCGGCAATCTCCGCACCGTCCAGCTCGTCCTCAGCGTCATGGCGTGGAACGCACCCTTGGTCATCGTCATGGGCGTGATCCCTGTGATGGTGGCCGTCGGCAACGGCGTCGGGACTCCCGTGGCCTTCATCGTGGCCGGGGCCGTCGTCGGTGCCTTCGCCGTCGGCTTCACCAGGATGGCGCGCGTACTCCCGAAGCCCGGCGCGTTCTACGCCTACATCACGGCCGGCCTCGGCAAGGAAGTCGGCCTGGGGGCAGGGCTGGTGACACTGCTCGGCTATTTCGCCGGGTACGCGGGCACCTTCGCCTTTGGCGGGGTCGTGCTCGGCTCGCTCGTGGAGCAGGTCCACGGCCCGAGCCTTCCGTGGCCCGTGTGGGCCTCCGTCTTCTGGGCCGGCGCCGCGGTCCTGGGCTACCTGCACATCGAACTCTCCGCGAAGGTGATGTCGGTGCTACTGCTCGGCGAGGTCGCGGTTGTCGTGGCTTACGACCTCGCGGTTGCGGCCCACACGGGAGGCAGCGGACTCTCGGCGGCGCCGTTCGCGCCTTCGCACTGGTTCGACGGCTCCTTCGGCCTCGCTCTGCTCTACGGCCTGGGAATGTACGGCGGCTTCGAGGTGACGGCCCTCTATCGGGACGAGGTCCGATCTCCGGAGCGCACCGTGCCCCGGGCGACCTTCGCCGTCATCGCGACCGCCATGGTGCTGTACGCGACGACATCCTGGGCCTTCGTCAACGCCATCGGCGCGGACAAGGCGGTGGCCGTTGTCACCGCCGCCCCAGAGGCGGCGATGACATCGAGCTTCGCAAGCGTCGGGAGCAGGATCCTGCTCGATGTCGCTACCGTGCTGGTGAACACCAGCACACTCGCCGTGCTGGTCGCCGGACACAACATCGTTTCCCGCTATCTGTTCAACCTCGCCGCCGACCGCATCCTGCCCCGGCAGCTCGGCGCCGTGCATCCGCGCCACCGCTCCCCTCACCGGGCTTCTGTGGTCGCCAGCCTCGCTGCGCTCGCCGTCAACGTGCCTGTCGTCATCCTCGGACTGGAACCACTCGGCTTCTACGCGGCGATGCTCGGCATTACCAGCTTTGTACTGATCCTCGCGATGTTCCTGACGAACTTGTCGGTCCCCGTGTACATGCGTCGGCACGGCAAGGGCCACGCCTCCATGTGGACGACGGTGCTGTGTCCCCTTCTGGCAGGTACCGGACTCGTGGCCGCGCTGATCCTGGCTGCAGTGAACTTCCCCCTCATGATTGCCGGTTCGACCGGTTTGGCGGTCACCTTGCTCCTCTTCCTGGCCGCTGTGTTCGGCTCCGGCATGCTGATCGCCCGGCGGTTCCGCCGGACACGGCCCGATGTCTACCAGCACATCGGCCGTCAGTAGTTCGTCCCGTTGAGGGGCTGCCCCACGCCATGTGTGGGGCAGCCCCTCAACGGGTTTCGGGAACGTCAGGTCGTCACTCCCTCCCGATGCGTCGGTAGACATCGGGCCGTGTACGGCGGTATCTCCTCGCCAAGACCACCCCGACAACGAACGGGATCACGATGAGGCCCATAAGGGCCGTCGACAGAAGCTCCGAACCGCCCGTGAGGACGGAGAAGTGGGTGAGAGTCAGCAACAGGGACACACCCAGGCCCAGACAGGCGATGGCCGGCAGGACGGCCCGGCGCAGCAGCGGAACGCGGCTGCCGGGCCGGTTCAAGTAGCGCACTACCGCACAACTGGTCAGAAGGAACACGATCGTTCCGCCCAGGGCTGCCATCCCGGTCGAGGCGCCGTAGAACTGGTGCGGGTCAACACGGGTGGCTACGACCACCCCGAACGCCACCAGAGAGAGTGCGCTGACCACAAGCGAGGCGACGTGGGGCGATCCGTGGCGCGGATGAGCCGCACTCAGCCGGCTCGGAAGGATGCCGTCCGCTCCGAGGTTGAAGGCGTAACGTGAGGTCACGTTGTGCGCGCACAACAGCACGGCGAAGGTGCTCGTGTTGACGAGCACGGTGCTCGCGTCCAGTACGAATGTCCCGGCGAATTGAGCGATGCTCCCGTTCATGGTCCCGATGGGGTCGGCCGTGACTTTGGCGACCGCGTCGTCGACTCCCACGGAACTGACGAGCAGCCAGGAAGTGACCGAGTAGAGCGCCGCGGCGCTCGCAATGACACCGAAGGTGGCCAACGGGATGGACCGTTGCGGGTTCTTCAGCTCGTCGCGGAGAAGAACGGACACTTCGAACCCCCCGAACAAGCCCATCGCGAACAGCAGCCCGATCGGGAGGGACCCGTCCATCAGGTGATGCGGGGACCACGGTTGCGTGGACAGCCGGCCGTGTCCGGCCCCATGCCACACGACGCCTATGTCGTAAGCGGCGACGACCAGCAACTCCAGGATCAGGACGCCTGTCAGAACCTTCGCCGACAGGTCGACGCGTAGGTACCCGAGCACGGCCGTGGCCGCCCAGAAGACCATCGACCACAGGGCCCACGGCAGGTCGGGGCCGCCGAGAGTGTCTGTGACGAGCGACTGCAGGACGATCCCGCCGAAGGCGACGGTGCCGACGGTGACGCAGAAGTACGCGACGAGCATGACCAGGCCGGCCCCGAGACCGCTGGTCTTGCCGAGGCCGACGGTGACAAAGGAGTAGAAGGCCCCGGGGCGCGGAAGCGTCTTCGACATCTGAATGAAGCCGTCTGCGAAGGCTGCGAGGATGATCCCGGCGAGGAGGAGCACCAGCGGTGTGCCGATGCCATTGCCGCTGGTCACCATCAGCGGGATGACCCCGACGACAACGACCAGCGGTGCGTTGTACGACATGACGCTGAAGAACAGCCCGAGGGTGCCGAGGTTTCCCTGCAGGCGTGGCGGTGAACTCTGAGTCGGTGAAGCCGTGGATACCACTGCTGTGTGCCTCATTTCCAGGGCAGATTGCGGCAGCTGCGCGCGTCGGCGGTCGCAGCTGGGGGAGTGGTGGTACGTCGAGCGGGACCGGGGTCAGGCGTTGGGCCCGACACCGGATGCCGCACGGAATCGGACCATGCTGTGGGGTGGTCACGGCCCCGGGAACCGAAGGGTGTAGGGAATCGCGCCGCCATCTTTCACGGTCTGTCGTATCGGCCGCAGTTGGGGTGCGAACACTGGCATTGCCCCGACCCCGCGGGTCAGCTGTCCCGCGCCGTCCGCAACCGCACCACCGGCGTTCTGTATGTACTGGTCGAGCCGTCGATCGGTCTACATCCCTCCACCGTGGACGGTCTCCTCGGCGTACCGGCCGACTCGTCCGCTATAGCGGCCCTGACCTTGGCTTACGCCCGGGTCAGGGCCGTTTTGCGGCGCGGCAGGTCCCGCGCCTGCCTGCGGATTCCCGGGGGTCCCGGAGGGATGTGCACGCGGGGTGCTGACGCCGCGCGCCCGCCCTCTCTCCGTAGTGTGATGTGGGTCACACCGACCCCATGTCACGAACGGAAGGACAGCTTGCGTCTGGTGGTCGTCCGCACGGCGGGAACGACCGACACGAAAGAGGCAGCAGAGCGATGGACACGACAGCAGCGCAGCAGCACGAGGTCCTGGTCCTGGGTGCCGGTTACGCTGGGCTCTCCGCCGCGATCCAGCTCGCGGCCCGCACCAGGAAGCGTGGTGACCTGCGAGTGACGCTGGTCAACCCGTACGACACCTTCACCGAGCGGCTCCGACTGCACATGACCGCCACCGGCCAGGAGACGGCCGAGATGAACATCCCGGAGCTGTTGGACGGCACCGGGGCCGGCTTCATCCGCGGCTGGGTCACCGCCGTGGACGCCGAGGCGAAGACCGTCCGGATCGACGATGACCGGGTCCTGCGCTACGACACCTTGGTCTACGGCCTGGGCAGCATCGCGGACACCGTCGCCGTTCCCGGCGTGGACGACCACGCCTACACCCTCAACAGCCAGGAGGACGCCGCCGTCCTTGCCGGCCGGCTGACCCGGCTCGACGGTGGGACCGTCGTGGTCGGCGGCAGCGGCCTCACCGGTGTCGAGGCCGCCGCGGAGATCGCCGAGCGGCACCCAGAGCTCCAGGTGGTGCTGCTGGGCCGGGGGGAGCCGGGGGCGAGCATGCACCCGAAGGCCAAGGCCTACCTGGACGCGGCGCTCGCCCGGCTCGGCGTGCGGGTACGCAGCGGCGTCGAGGTGGTCAAGGTGCTGCCGGACAGCGTCGAGCTCGCGGACGGCTCCAGCATCCCGGCAGCCGCGGTGCTGTGGACCAGCGGCACCCGTGTCTCGCCGCTGGCTGCCGCCGCGGGCCTGACCGTCGACGGGCGCGGCCGGGTGGTCACTGACAATGCGCTGCGCTCGGTCTCCCACCGGGATGTCTACGCCGTGGGTGACGCGGCGGCGATCCGTCAGGGCTACGGCGTGATGCACGGGACCTGCCAGGGCGGCATGCCCACCGGCGTGCACGCGGCTCTCTCGATCCTGCGAGTGCTGGCCGGCAAGGAGCCCAAGCCCTTCCGCTTCGGCTACTACCACACACCCGTCAGCCTGGGCCGGAACGACGCCGTCGTGCAGTTCACCCACCCCGACGACAGCCCGCGCCGGATCGTGCTGACCGGCAAGCGGGCCGCGAAGTACAAGGAGACGGTCACCGCAGCGCCGTGGCCGACCTTCGCCCGCATGAAGAAGATGCCCGCTTCGGGCGCCCTTTGGCCGCACGGCGGCCGCTACACCCGGACACGGAGCGCCAAGTGACCCAGCCGCAGCAGACCAGCCCCGACCAGCTCGCCTTCCAGCAGTACCGCACCCTGCTCTTCTCCGTCGCCTACCGCGTCCTCGGCTCCGCCGCCGACGCCGAGGACGCGGTCCAGGACGCCTGGCTCAAGTGGTCGGCGGCCGACCGTTCCCAGGTCGCCGACCCCAAGGCGTACCTGACCCGGATCGTCACCAACCTGGCGATGGAGCGGCTACGTTCGACCCGCCACCAGCGCGAGACCTACGTCGGGCCCTGGCTCCCCGAGCCGATCCTCACCGGCCCGGACACCGCCGACGGCGTCGCCAAGGCGGACTCGGTCTCCATGGCCCTGCTGGTCGTCCTGGAGACGCTGAGCCCCCTGGAGCGCGCGATCTTTGTGTTGAAGGAGGTCTTCGCCTTCAGCTACGCGGAGATCGCGGACGCGGTGGAACGCTCGGAGCCGGCGGTCCGGCAGGCCGCGCACCGGGCCCGCGAGCACGTCCAGGCCCGCCGGCCCCGTTTCACCGCGGACCGTGCCCGCCAACGCGACGTCACCGAGCGTTTCTTCGCGGCGGCGACGGGCGGCGACATCAACACCCTCATGGAGCTGCTCTCCCCGGACGTGACGCTGTGGACCGATGGCGGCGGCAAGGTCCGCCAGGCCCTCAAGCCGGTCATCGGCTTGGAGACCGTGGCCCATTGGTTCGCCGCGCTCGGCACCGTGACCTACCAGGGCATCGAGCCCGGGCAGATGCGGGCAGAGCTCTCCTGGATCAACGGCGGCCCGGGCGTGGTCTTCCGTAGCCCGGACCGCGTGATCGCCACGCTGACCTTCGACTTCGACCCGGAAGGCCGCATCTCGACCATCCACAACGTGGCCAACCCCGACAAGCTCCACGCCGTCGCCGACGGCACCCGGCACGAACTCTCCTGAGCCGCCCGATCGATATCGACACCCGCCGGAATCCCCGTGTGCGCCCGGGCCCGCTGCCCCAGCACGGGCCGCGCCCAGGGGGAAGCGGATCGGCAGGCTGTGGCCGTTCGTGATCCACTTCTGCTGATCGGCTTGCCTGCCTGGTCTGTTGCCACCGCGCGCCCGATAGTCCTGACCGCCGCCGAGCGGCACCGGTTGAAGAAGGCGGCCTGGGGCCACAAGACCGAGCACCGGGCCAGGGTGCGGGCGCAGATCGTGCCCCGGGCGGCTCGAGGCAGCAAGTTCCACCGGTACCCCGCAGGCCAGGCAGCCCATCGGGTTGTGGCGGAGGGCCGAGCGCGTTCAGTAAGAGGACTCGGCATGCACCCGGACCGTGGATGCCAGAAGCTGCGCGGGGCTACCAGGCCGGATTCGTACGCGAGGACCACGAGCTGGGCCCGGCCACGGGCATGGAGCTTGGCCATGGCCCGGTTGATGTGGGTCTTCGCCGTCATCGGGCTGATCACCATGCGGCCCGCGATCTCGTCGTTGGACAGGCCCTGCGCGACGAGAACGACAGCCTCGCGCTCGCGGCTGGTCAGCTCTTCCAGCCCCGTTCCGGTGCTGGGGGCGAGCGGCTGGGTGACGTACCTGTTGATCAGCTTGCGGGTGATCGACGGTGCCAGCAGGGCGTCACCGCGCGCCGCGACGCGTACGGCGTGCAGGAAGTCGTCCGGCACGATGTCCTTGACGAGGAATCCGGCGGCGCCGACGCGCAGCGCGTTGAAGACGTATTCGTCCAAGCCGTAGTTGGTCAGAATGACGACATGCACCCCGGCCAGGGCCGGGACAGCGGCGATGCGCCGGGTCGCCTCGATGCCGTCGACGACCGGCATCTGGATGTCGATGAGAGCGACGTCGGGCAGGTGCTCCCTGGCCAGCTCCAGGCCCTCCTTCCCGTCGGCGGCCTCGGCGACCACCTCGATGTCCTCTTCGAGGTCGAGGAGCGCGCGGAATCCGCTGCGAATAAGCGGCTGGTCGTCTACCAGCAGGACACGGATCATGACGTCTGGTCCACGGGAAGTTCGGCCTGGACGGTGAAGCCGCCCTCGCCGCGCGGTTCCGCCCGCAGCCGGCCGCCGAGGGCGGTGACGCGTTCGCGCATGCCGAGCAGCCCGAGGCCGGGCGTCGGGGCGGTGTCCGGCGCGGCCTTGCCGTCGTCGTCGATGCGTATGGCGACGGCGTCCGGACGGCAGTCGATCCGGACCGACGCCGTGGCGGCGTCCGCGTGACGGGCGATGTTGGTGAGCGACTCCTGAACGATCCGGTAGACGGTCCGGTCCACTGCGGCCGGCACGTCGTGTCGTCGCCCCTCGATCGTCAGCGTCGCGTCCAGGCCGATGGTACGGACGCGTTCCACCAGTTCCGGGACGTCGTCGAGCCCACGCGGCGGCGTCCTGTCGTCATCGCGCAGCGCCTCCAGCGTCGCGCGTAGCTCCCGGGCCGCCTCACGTCCGGCCTCCTGGATCGCCAGCAGGGCCGGCGGCACCTCCTCGCCACGCCTGCGGGCCACGTGGACGGCGACTTCGGCCTGCACCTTGATGATCGAGATCTGATGGGTGAGCGAATCGTGCAGCTCCCGCGCGATGCGCAGCCGCTCCTCATTCGCGCGGCGCCGCGCGGTCTCCTCCCTGGTGCGCTCGGCTTCGTCCGCCCGCCGCTCGGCCTGCCACAGCGCTTCACCCGCGGCGCCGGCCGCGATCAGCCAGGCCACCTCGAGGGCGCCTCTGGCCTGCGCGAATGCCTCGCCCGTGTCGTGCAGGCCCGAGGCCAGAGCCGCGAGCGGGAGAACGGCCGGCACGGTCACGCTCGCCGCCATTGTGACAGTGCGGTGTCCCGCCCGCACGGCCGCGTAGACGGCGAAAAGGTACGCGACAGCAGGTACGTCAAAACCGGCCGCCTGGTAACCCACCGCGCACAGCCCGGTGATGGCCAGGACGGGAACCGGGGCCCGGCGGCGTGCAGCCAGCGCCAGACCTCCGGCCGCCAGTAGCGCGTACCCGAGCAGGTCGAGGCCCGTGGCGGAATGGTGCCCGGACAGCCCGGTGACCAGCAGCGTCGCCGCCACACCGACGGCGATCACCCAGTCCATGACACGGGCCCGGACAGGGGGCCGTCCTGTATTCATGCGCGCACCCCAGCCGGATGTGCGCGCGGGCGAATCCCGCGCGCGCGTGATCGGCCGACTACCGCACACGCGAGGTGTCGTGCTTGCCGAACCCGCGGCCGCGCATGCCTCGGTCCAGTCGGCCGCCACCACCGTTTACGGCCCGACCCCCGACCGAATCCGGGCCTCCGCTGCCGCGCTGCTGGCGCTGACCGGCGTGGTCATCGGCGGGCTGGCTGTGGCCCGCTCCACCGGGCGCATCGGCACCGGCAACGGGATCGCCGCTGGCTACATCGCCCTGGCGCTGGGGCTGATCGCCACGGTCCTCGGCGGGATGGCTCTGGCCCGCTCCCGCCGCAGCGGCTGACCGCTGCGGATGGGAGCGCGCTTCGGGGCGGCCTGAGGAACGATCAGATGCAGCCGCGTACCGGTGCTGCCGAAACTCATGAACTTTTCGACTCGCTGACGGAGGCCGGCTGCCGCGGCGCGGCTGCGGGCCTGACGCTGGAGGGTCTTGATAGAAATCTGTGTGGCGGCGCGCGGGACCCGTCGCCCTTCCCCTCCGAGGAGGCACGGCATGCCACAGGTGCGCGCCGACGGTGTGAATCTCTACTACGAGGTTGTAGGTGAAGGCGAACCGCTCGTACTCGTCCACGGCTCGTGGAACGACCACAGGAGCTGGCAGCCCGCGATCGAAGCCGACCTTCGTGCGTCCTTCACCGTGATCACGTACGACCGCCGCGGCCATGGCCAGAGCGAAAAGGTGCCGGGCCAGGGCACCCGAAGGCAGGACGAGGACGACCTTGCGGCGCTGATCGAACGGCTCGGGCACGCCCCCGCGCACGTCGCCGGAAGTTCTTTCGGCGCGTCGATCGTTCTCGGCCTGGCCGCACGCCGGCCCGAGCTGTTTCGCAGCATCACGGTCCACGAGCCCCCGCTGGTGGGAGTGGTGGCCGACGACCCGGACTCCCTGGCACAGCTGCAGCCGACGATGGCCTCCGTCGACGCAGCGATGGACCACCTTCGCAAGGATGAGGACGAGCAGGGCGCACGCCTGTTCGTGGAGGAGGTAGCCCTGGGCCCTGGCATGTGGGACCAGCTGCCTGCTCCCCTGCGTGAGACGTTCGTGACCCATGCCCAGACATGGCTGGACGAACAGACCGACCCGTCCTGGGCAGTACTGGACCTCGACAGGCTCTCCGCCTGCACCATGCCCGTACTGCTGAGCCGCGGCAGCGCGAGCCCCACTTGGTTCTCGACGGTCCTCGAACGGCTGGCCGCAGTCATGCCGCAAGCACAGCGCCAGACCTTCGAGGGCGCGGGCCACATCCCGCACGTCACGCACCCACAGGAGTACACGACCGTCCTCACCGGGTTCATCCGGGCAGCAGGAGCCGACGGACCCCCGCCCGCCCAGTGACCCACCGCCCGCTGCACGGTGGATGAGGCCACCAGTGAGCCCTGAGAACTACTACCGCTGTTCGACCAACCCGTCGATGCGACCACGGTGATTTCCGACGACGGCTACCGTGGCACCGGCCTGGTCATCCCGCACCGCCGCGAATGCGGCCAGACCGAACTGCCCGCCTGGAAGGAGGAACGCTCTTGTGTCGTGATCCGCACCGGGCGTCAACTGGAATGGGCGTCGGCTGGCCCAGGGGGGCGAGCGGGCGCCGCGACTGCGGACGCATGCCAAGAGGTCAGTCGCTGAGTATCCCCGCGGCCATGTAGCCGCCGTCGACCGGGATCGTGTGACCGGTGATGAAGCTGGCCGCATCCGAGCAGAGAAACACGATCGCTGCGGCGATCTCCTCCGGACTTCCGTAGCGGGCCATGGGAATCATCCGGGTGTAGGACTCCCGGGTGGCGTCACTGTGCGACTCCTGGGCGAGCCCAGTCGCGATGGGTCCGGGGGCGACCGCGTTGACCGTGATCCCCCGCGGTGCGAGTTCGACAGCGAGCTGGCGGGTCAGTCCGGTGAGTGCGGCTTTCGAGCTTCCGTATGCCGTACGGCCGTATCCGGCGCGCAGCCCACTCACCGAGGTCGTGTTCACGACGCGCCCCCAGCCTCGTTCGGCCATCAGGGGCGCACCGCGTCGAGACATGAGCAGCGCGCCGGTGACATTCACCGCGAAGGTTCGCTCCCAGGTCCGCATGTCGAGGCTGTCGAGGGCCTGGATCGAGGCGATCCCTGCGTTGTTCACCAACACATCGCATCGGCCGGTGCTGACAGCGATCTCGTCGAAGAAGGTGTCGACCGCGTCGGGGGAGGAGACGTCCAGGTGCATGGCCTCGGCGGCTCCGCCCGCCGACCGCAACTCGTCGACGAACTGCTCGGCTGCCTGCTTGTCGAGGTCAGCGACGATCGTTGTGTGACCTTCTTGAAGACACAAGCTGCGGGCAGTGGCAGCGCCGATACCGTTTGCGCCCCCGGTCACGACGGCGACGCGACCGGATGACGGGATGGAAGTTCTGTCGACATGTGCTGCAGATGCCATGGTGACTCCAGTGTCGTGGGATCGACAGACGGGCTACGACTCGCGCCGATCAGGCCAGAGGGAAACGCTGCCGGTGCAGTGGGAGGGACATGCCGGCGGCGTAGACGATCAAAGCCTGCGAGGCCGGCACGACGATCTCCACCTCTGTGCGTCGAGACCCCGGAGACGACCGTTATCCATCTGCTGAAAGCTGCTGCTCGGCTGCGGTACGGAGTCCCGTGGAGCAGCGCGCGTCAGCACCGATCGGGTCAGGCCGGGCCGGCTAGGGAGTGCTCTTCAAGAACTGGAGCAGCTGCTTGTTGAACAGCGCCGCTTCGTTCATGTGTGGCTCGTGGCCGCTGTTCTCGAAGATCGAATAGCTGCCGTGCTGGACGTGCTGAGCGAACCATTCCATGCCTTCGGCGTGGTAGTACGGATTGTGGCGGCCTGTCACTACCCAGGTCGGTATGTCGATCCGGGACAGCACATCTCGCCAGTCCGCTGCAAAATGATCCATCAAGAGCTCGGTGACCTGCTCGTGCGGGAAGCTGTCATGGTGATGCCTCAACTTGGCCAGTTCGACAGCGACATGTTCCGGCACGGCCGGCTCCCGGTCGGGCTCGCCCCAGGGCTGACGGAAGTTTGCCTGCTCCCATGCCAGGGGCCACTCGACGCCGAACACCCCCCACTTCCAGCCGTCATCATTGATGATCTTCGGTGATTGGTCGATGGCCACGAAGCGGCTCACATTGTGCGTGCCATAGAGGCTGAAGAGGGCCAGCGATACAGACACCCCCATCGAGTGGCCGATCAAGGCGACATCGGTCAACCGCAGCCCGTCCATCAGGTCGCGCAGATCCATGCCGTGCCGCGACATCCGTTGACCGAAGGCGACCCGATCGGAATCGCCGTGGCCGCGTTGATCGATGTTGATGACGCGGTAGCCGGCGTCGAGCAGGGCGCGCCGCTGGAAGGGCCAGTAGCCGCGGTTCGCGGAGTATCCGTGGACGAGCAGGACCGGCGCGCCGGTTCCCTCATCGTCGTAACACAGCTTCACGCCGTCGGAAGTGGTGAACATCAAGCCGGTTCCGCTCATGGCTTCGCCTCGCGTTCTGTTTGTCCAGGTACGAGTGGGTGGGCGACGGCCACGATGTCGGCACGGGACCCACTACTGGTCCCGAGAAAGCATGCGAATCCGAGAAAGGGGGCCGATACCTCTGGTTGCTGCGATCTCAGGCGCGAGTTTCATTCATCCGTCGAAAACTGCAGCTCCGATGTGGAAATGTCCCGAAGCCGCAGCTGCAGGTGGAGCGCGAGGCGGTCGGTTCCGGAGTCAAGGTCCATGCCTGTGATCTCCTGGATCTGTTTGAGTCTGTAGTAGAGCGAAGTCCGGTGCAGGTTCAGGACTTTGGCCGCCCGAGGCACGTTGCCTGCCTCATCGAGGTACACGGTGAGGGTCTCGCGCAGTTTGAAGCCGGTCTCGTGGGCCTCGATCGCCTGGAGGGCCTGTTCGGCCCGCGTACCGGCCGGGAGTTCGTCCGAGATGCACAGCAGCGGAGCGTATTCGCCGAGATCGTCCCAGACACCGATGCCGTTCGTCCGTTCCAGGCATCGCGCAGCCCGCAGCGCGACGCGCGCCTGGCGACGGGAGAGGAACGCTTCCGTCGTACCGGCCACCGCTGAACCGATACCGACGACACAGTGTGCGCTGGCGCCAAGGACACGCAAGAGGGTGTCGCGCAGTCGACGTCCCTGGTCATGGAGCTGGTCGGGGTCCGGCGGGGACAGCCACTGCTGGACGAATTCCGCCCGTTGACCGCTCACTGTGCCCAAGCCTCGGATCTTACTTGCGGATTCAATCTGTCCTTGTGCGGCACGCAGCGCCAACTCGAGCTGAGCTTCGCTGTGCAGCGGGCTGGATACCTCTACGAGACTCACCACCACATGCGGTCGGTCCCTGAATCCCCAGAGGCTCAGCTGTTCCGCGGCCGACTCCCGGTCGGCGGCGGACGTGGAGAGAAGCCGCCTGACGGCGCTCGCCCGTTCGTCGCGGTGGTGATCGGTGGCCATGACGGAAAGCTGCGCGGCGAGCGCGGCCGCTGTCGCCTCGATGTCCCGGACCTCGGACGGAGCCAAGCTCTCATCGGCATCGATCACCATGAGCATGCCCAGGAACTCTCCTCGCGCACGCAGCGGTGCACAGAACCGAGGCAGCAGTTCCAGTCCGGGCTCGGCCGGAATACGGCCCGGTTTCGGCCAGCGCTCCACGCCGAGGCCCAGGACGTACCTCACCACATCCGGGCCTGCTTCGTGCTGCAGGACAGCGCGCACCCGGGCTGGATCCTCGTCGTTGAAGTGCCGACTTGCATACAGCTGTCGCACCAGTGGGTCGTCGACCACCACGGAACGCCCCAGTCGCTCCGCCAACTCATCGACGATCAACCGGATCGCTGCCGACCCTTGGCTCCATAGCCCTGTCATAGCCACCTCCACCTGCCATTTTCTACAAATCGATGATGCTCGGGGGCAATGTTGCCTCCGTCCGTCGCTTTCCTGGGCGCTCGCCGGGCCACACCATCGACGACACCGCACCCACGCACTCGCGACGAGGTTTCTGGAGGTCGACGATGACATCCTCTCCACAGTTGATCGGCTGGGCCCATACGCCCTTCGGGCGCTCTTTGGCACCCGATGTCGAGGCCCTGATGAGCGAGGTCGCCTCTGCGGCTGTGGCTGATGCCGGTCTCAGCGCTGATGACATCGAATACATCACGGTCGGAGTGTTTGGCTCCGGCTTCTCGCAGCAGACCTTCGAGGCGGCGCTCGTGGGCTCGGCGACCCCGGAGCTGGCCAAGACCGCGGCGATTCGGACTGAGAACGCGTGTGCGACCGGCAGTGCGGCTCTGTTCACCGCGCTCGACGCTGTCCAGTCCGGGAGGGCGCGGGTGGCTCTGGTGATCGGAGCCGAGAAGATGACCGCAGTCAGCAGTGCTGAAGCGGGTGCGGTACTGCTCGGGGGGTGCCACCTGCTGAGCGAGGCCGTCTATGGCAGCTTTCCCGGGATCTTCGCTGAGCTCACCCGTCGCTACGCCGAGCGTTATGGCGACCCGCGGCAGGCGCTTGCACAGATCGCCGCGAAGAACCACCGCAACGGTGTCGACAATCCTTATGCACACGTGCGCAAGGACCTCGGCGTCGAGTTCTGCTCCGTCGCATCTGACCGGAACCCCGTGGTCACCGATCCGTTGCTGCGCACCGACTGCTCGATGATCTCCGACGGTGCGGCTGCCCTGATCGTTGCGGCACCTGATGTCGCACGCACTGCCCGCCGATCGGTCGGATGGCTGGGCCGAGCGCAAGCCAATGATCACATGGCGATCGACGCCCGCGCCGATGCACTCGAGTTCGACGGTGCGCGTCGCGCGTTCCGGACGGCCATGGCCCAGGCGGGTACCGAGCTGTCCGACCTGGGCTTGTTGGAGACCCACGACTGCTTCACCGCCGCGGAGCTCCTGCAGTACGAGGCCTTCGGTCTCGCGGAACCGGGCAAGGGCGCGGCGGTGCTGGCGGAGGGGACCACCCAGCGCGACGGAGCACTTCCGGTGAACGTCTCGGGCGGACTGAAGGCCAAGGGGCACCCGATCGGTGCCACCGGAGTGTCCCAGCACGTCATGGCGGCAATGCAGCTCGTCGGAGAAGCCGGAGCCATGCAGCTGCCGCGTATTGATCGGGCAGCGGTATTCAACATGGGCGGAGCCGCCGTCGCCAACTACGCATCGGTCCTGGAGGCGACGAAGCGATGACCAACGCAGCGCATTCCGCGCCTGTGAGGCGCGCTGTCAACCTGGCGACCCTGCTCACCCAGACGGCGCGGCGGCTGCCGGACGCCACCGCATTTGTGCACGGGGAGCGTCGATGGACGTGGAGTCAACTCGACGCCGGGGCATCGGCACTGGCGCACGAGATGGCGGCACGAGGCATCCGAGCCGGCGACTGCGTGCTCGTGCACAGCGCCAACCACGTCGAGCTCGTACAAACCATGTTCGCGACCTGGCGGTTGGGGGCGGTGCTGGCACCGACCAACAGTCGACTCACCCCTTCGGACATCGTGGTGATCGCCCAGGCCTGCAAGCCGGCTCTCATGGTGTGTCACAGCAGCCAGCCACGGCATGCCGAGGCAGTGGCCAAGGCCGTGGACACACTACGTGGCAGCCCGCTGTGGATTGACGCGAACGGCCCGGACGCCGTTGGCCACTTGGCCCCATTGAGCGGAGACTGCCGCGTGGAGCCGCTCGCGGACATGGCTGTCGCCCAGTCCAGCCCGGCCTGGTACTTCTTTACCTCCGGAACGAGCGGCAGCCCGAAGACAGCGATCCTCACCCATGATCAGCTGGGGTTCGTGGTCACCAACCACATTGCCGACCTGATGCCAGGGCTCGAGGCGGCAGACGCGTCGTTGGTCCTGGCACCGCTGTCCCACGGCGCGGGCATCCATCTGCTGCCCCAGGTCGCAAGGGGCGTCCGCTCTGTGTTGCCCACCTCCCCAGGGCTCGACGCCGCCGAGGTGTGGCACCTGGTCGAAACCGAACGCATCACCAACCTCTTCACCGTGCCGACGATCCTCAAGAGAATCGCCGAGCATCCGGACGCGGCCAGCCGGGATCACCGGAGTCTCCGCCAAGTGATCTACGCGGGCGCGCCCATGTACGCGGCCGACCAGGACCATGCCCGGGCAGTCCTGGGCGATGTGCTGGTTCAGTACTACGGCCTTGGCGAAGTCACCGGCAACATCACTGTCCTTCCCCCTCACGAACATGACCGCCCTCGCCCGGACGGCGTCCAGTTCGGCACGTGTGGCAGGCCTCGGACCGGGATGCAGATCGCGATCCGAGACGCGGACGGGTGTGAGGTCCCGGCAGGCACGACAGGTGAGATCTGTGTCGCCGGGCCCGCGGTCTGTTACGGATACCTGGACAACCCCGCAGCGAACGCTGCCGCGTTCAGGGATGGGTGGTTCCACACGGGGGACCTCGGAATGGTCGATGACGAGGGATACCTCTACATCACCGGACGGGCCTCGGACATGTACATCTCGGGTGGATCGAACGTGCACCCACGGGACATCGAGGAGAAGCTTGTCGCTCACCCAGGGGTGGCCGAGGTCGCGGTGCTCGGTATGCCGCATCCCCTCTGGGGCGAAGTCGGTGTCGCGGTCTGGGTCGCGGACAGCGCTCACCATGTGCCCGTGGACAGCGAGGCGCTTTCGGCCTGGCTGGAGCCGCAAGTAGCGCGGTACAAGCTGCCGAAGCACTTCCTGCAGTGGGAGGAGATACCCAAGTCCGGGTATGGCAAGATCGTCAAACGGGCCATCAGGGAGAAGCTGCTCGCGGCCGGTTGGGCCGACGGTGAACCCGGGGCCGCTTCGTGAACACGTCTTCGCAGGCCGTACCGATGGTTCACCCCGGCACGCGATCACTTCGCCGGGTCGTTACGGTCACCACCCGCTCGATACCAAGCACTGTGCTGTTGCCGCCTCGCGTACGGCTGATCGACGCCCTGGCGGACGCCGCGCATCGACTCGGTGTGGATTCCGCGCAGGTAGAGCTCCTCAGCGGAACCTTGGGACCGGTGCATTACTGCATCCCGGCCGAATGCCCCGATGGGAGCAAGGCGGTCGGTTTCAGCGCCACTCGCACCTCGAGCGGCCCGGTCAGTGTGCTGGCCGCATCGGCCACGTTGGGGAGACGCGACGGTGCCCCTTTCATGCATTGCCACGCGGCCTGGCTCAACGCCGACGGCGTCGTACGGGCCGGGCACCTCTGGCCCGAAACCACGGTCGGTCAGGTTCCGCCGCATGCGGTGATCCACCCACTGCCCGGTGTGCACAACCGCAATGCCGACGATCCGGAGACCCTGCTGCCGGTCTTCACCCCGCACCGTGGCACGGCGCAGACGCCCACTTCCGGGCGGCGCGTGGCGATGAGTCGACTGTTGCCCGGCGAGGACGTGCGTGCGGCCGCCGACGCGATCTGCGTCGAGGCGGGCTTCCGACGGGCCGTCATTCGAGCCAGCGTCGGCAGTCTCGTGGGGCCGACGTTCCGACGAAGTGACCGTCTGTATCCAGCTGTTGGCGCGGAACCCGTCACGGTTGTCGGAGGGCCCTGCACCGAAGTCATGGCTCTGTTCGGTGAAGCGGGCCCGGACGTCGACTCCGACGCGCCTCTCCACGCCATCGCGGTGGACTCCGACGGCGCGGTGCACGGCGGAGTCGTGGACACCGCCAACAGCCCCGTGGCCGTCACCGTCGAAGTCCTGGTCATCGAGGATGCCCCCCGCCCAGGGGCCGCCCGCCCCTGACCGTCCACCCCCTGGATGCAACGACGCTTACAGGAGCCCCCGTGAACACCCTGAAGTTCCTCAACAAAGTCCCCGGCGGCATGCTGCTCTGCCCGCTGCTCATCGGAGCCGTCATCCATACCGCGGCTCCCCACGCCGGAACGTACTTCGGGTCGTTCACCGGCGGCTTCTTCACCGGCCTCTCCCCGCTGCTGGCCGTGTTCTTCGTCTGCCTCGGCGCGACGCTCGACCTGAAGGGGACCCCGTACATCCTGCGCAAGGGCGGTGTGCTCCTCGGCACGAAGGTCGCCTTCGCGCTGCTGGTCGGGGCCGTCGCCGGGCACTTGCTGGGCGAAGACACCGTCTCGGGCGGGCTGTTGGGAGGCCTTTCGACCCTGGCGATCGTCGCCGCGCTCAATGACACCAACGGCGGTATCTACGTATCGCTCATGGGCCAGTACGGCAACAAGCGGGACGCCGGCGCGTACTCCCTGATGTCCGTCGAATCAGGGCCCTTCCTCACCATGGTCACGCTCGGTGTCGTGGGGCTCTCGGCCTTCCCCTGGCAGGCACTCCTCGGCGCCATCATCCCCCTGATCCTCGGGTTCGTCCTCGGGAACCTCGACAAGAACCTGCGCGCCTTCCTAGCCCCACTGGTGCCCGGCCTGGTCCCGTTCCTCGGTCTTGCCCTCGGACTCACCATCGACCTGCGGGTCGTGGCCTCCGCCGGCCTGGTCGGCCTCGTCCTCGGCCTCTTCGTGGTGTTCGTCGGCGGTGGTGTGCTGCTGCTCGCCGACAAACTCACCGGAGGCAACGGCGTCGCGGGAATCGCCGCGGCCACGACAGCGGGCAACGCGGCGATCGTTCCGGCAGCCGTGGCGGAGGCCAACCCGGCCTATGCCCACGCGGCGGGCACCGCGACGGTCATCGTCTCCGCGTCCGTGGTCGTCACCGCCATCCTCTGCCCCCTCGCCACCGCCTTCTGGGCGCGCCATGTGAGCCGTCACGAGAGCGCCCAGATCATGCCGACCAGCGACGACAGCCAGAGCAACGAACAGAGCCCGGAGACGGCACACTCATGAACACCACCCCCGGCAAGCACGTGGCCAGGACCGAGCCCGACGTCAGTGTCCGGGCACTTGACCGGCTCGCTCGCGCGCACGACGCTTCGCACTTCGCACGCACCCCACAGGCTGTCGCCACGGTTCGCGACGCGAGCGAGGTTGCGCGTCTGTTCACCACCGCTGCTACTGCAGGGCTGCCGATCACCTTCCGCTCCGGCGGCACAAGCCTGTCGGGACAGGCGGTGACCGACGGGCTCCTTGTCGACACGCGGAGGCACTTTCGGCACATCGAGATTCTGGACGCCGGCGCCCGCGTGAAGGTGGGCCCGGGGGCCACCGTCCGGCAGGTGAACACCCGGCTGGCGCGGTACGGCCGGGTACTCGGTCCCGATCCCGCCAGCGAGGTGGCTTGCACGCTCGGCGGTGTGGTGGCCAACAACTCCAGCGGCATGTCATGTGGGACCGCGGCCAACAGCTACGCGCTGCTCGAGTCACTCGAACTGGTACTGCCCTCAGGCACTGTGCTGGACACGGGCGACCGCGACGCCGACGAGCGACTACGCCATCTCGAACCCGCACTGTGGAGAGGGCTGGCCCGGCTGCGCGACCGGGTGCGCGACAACCCTGAATCCCGAGCCCGTATCGAGCGACTGTTCGCCCTGAAGAACACCATGGGGTACGGACTCAACGCCTTCCTCGACCATGACCGCCCCGTCGACCTGCTGACACGACTGATCGTCGGCAGCGAGGGCACGCTGGCATTCATCGCATCGATCACCATGCGCACCGTGCCGGTGGCCTCCGAAGCTCGCACCGGATTGTTGGTGTTCGCCGATCTCGCCGCTGCGAACCGGGCCCTGCCCGCGCTGGTGGATACCGGGCCGGCCGCCATCGAACTGCTCGATTCCACCTCGCTCCGCGTCGGGCAGGGCGAAGCCGTCGCCATCCCGTCACTGCGCGATCTGGACGTACGAGAGCACGCCGCCCTGCTGGTCGAATACCGCGAGGAGACTGCCACCGCGGTGGAAGAGCTGACCCGCTCCGCTTCAGCTGTGCTGCAGGAGGTACCGCTGGAAGGGCCCCGCAAGATCACGGCGGACCACACCACCAGGGCGGCGCTCTGGCAATTGCGCAAGGGGCTGTACGCAAAGGTCGCGGACGCCCGCCCGGCCGGAACTGCCGCCTTGCTGGAGGACATTGCCGTCCCGCTGCCGGAGTTGCTTCCGACGTGCCAGGAGCTGACCGCACTGTTTGCCAAACACGGCTATGACCACAGCGTCATCTTCGGGCACGCCAAGGACGGCAACATCCACTTCATGCTCACCGAACGTCTGGGCGAGGGCTCAGGTCGTGACCGCTTCGGCCGCTTCACCGATGACATGGTGGACCTGGTCCTGGGCCGCGGAGGCACCTTGAAGGCCGAGCACGGGACCGGCCGGATGATGACGCCTTTCGTCCGCCGGCAATACGGGGACGAGTTGTACGCGGTGATGCAGGAGATCAAGCAACTGTGCGACCCGCGCGGCCTGCTCAATCCCGGTGTGATCCTCGACGACGACCCGCAGGCGCACCTCGCAGACCTCAAGACTTCTCCAGTGGTGGAGGAAGAGGTGGACCGATGCGTCGAATGTGGCTTCTGCGAGCCGGCCTGCCCCAGTCGGGACCTCACGATCACGCCGCGACAGCGGATCGTGCTGCGCCGCGAGATCGAACGGGCCCGGCAGTCCGGGGACACCGCGCTGCTTGCCGAGCTGGAGATCGACTACGCCTACGCCGGTGTGGACACCTGCGCAGTCGACGGCATGTGTCAGACCGCCTGCCCGGTCCGGATCAATACGGGAGACCTCGTCCGGCGGTTGCGCGCAGAACGCCCCCAACGCGTGGCCGCAGCCGGCTGGACCGCCGCTGCCAAGCACTGGGGAGCTGCCGCCCGAGTCGCCGGAGTGGCACTCGATGTGGCACACCTGTTGCCGGCCCGTGCCGTCGAAGGTGCCGCGGTCCTCACTCGGCGGGTACTCAACCCGGACGTTGTGCCCAAGTGGAGCGCTGACCTGCCGGGCTCTGGAGGAGGACGAGTTCCCCGATCCTTGCCGAAGGGTCAGCCGGACGCCGTGCTGTTCAGCTCCTGCACCGGCACGATGTTCGGGCCCACCCAGCCCGACGGGACGGGCGCCGCCGAGGCCTTCGCCCGGCTCTGTGCGCGCGCAGGCGTTCGCCTCGCGGTGCCCGACCGGCTGCCGTCGTTGTGCTGCGGCACTCCCTGGAAATCGAAGGGCTACGGGGACGGCTTTGCCGCAATGGCTGAGCGGGTGCTCCCCGCGCTCCTGGACGCAACGGACGGTGGCAGGTTGCCCGTTGTATGCGACGCGGCTTCCTGCACCGAGGGATTGCACCACATGCTGGAGAGCGCCCACTCGCGCTACCAGGCGATCCGTGTGCTGGACGCCGTGGAATTCACCGCAGATCACCTGCTCGACAAACTCACGGTCACCCGGTTCGACAGCCTGGCGCTCCGCCCCACCTGCTCCGCACAGCGGATGGGGCTCACGCCGACGCTGCACCGGGTCGCCGAAGCGATCGCCGAACGGGTCACCGTGCCCGATGACTGGGGCTGCTGCGGCTTCGCGGGCGACCGAGGCCTGTTGCACCCCGAACTCACCGCCGCGGCCACCGCTCCCCAGGCCGCACAGCTGGCCGGGGGAGACTTCAGCGCCTTCGCCTCGTGCAACCGCACCTGCGAGCTCGGCATGGCACGCGCCACCGGTCAGCCGTACGTCCACATCCTCGAGCTGCTCGAACGCGCAGCAAAAACCGATCAGTTGGGTGACACCTGATGGACTTTACCGAGAAAACGGCGTCGGGGCGGCGTAGCGCCATCGTCACCGGTGCGGCGCACGGGATAGGCCTCGCGATCACCGAACGCCTCGCTGCGTCAGGCACTCAGGTCGTCCTCTCGGACCTGGACGAGGCCGCTGGAGAAGCCGCGGCGAAATCCCTCCGGGAAAGGGGGTACAGCGCCGTGTTCCACCGTGCGGACGTATCGGATGCAGCAGAGGTGACGGCCTTGGTGGGCGCGGCTGAGGACGCGTTCGGCAAGGTCGACATCTTGGTCAACAACGCGGGAGTGATCTCCACCGGCGATCTGGACAGCGTCAGTGTCGAGCAGTGGAACAAGGTGCTCGCCGTCGACCTCACAGCAGTGTTCCTGACGACGAAGTCCGTATCCGGTGGCATGCGTGACAGGGGATGGGGCCGGATAGTCAACGTTGCCTCCGTGGCCGCTCAGGTCGGTGGTGGGCTACTGGGCAACTCTGTTTACGCGGCCGCCAAGGGAGGCGTTCTGTCCCTGACCAAGGGAACGGCGAGGGAACTGGCCCGCCATGGTGTTACCTGTAATGCGGTGTGCCCCTCGCTGACGGAAACGCCCATGACGGCGGGTATGCCTGCGGAACGACGAGAAGCGATCCTTTCCGCGATCCCCGTTGCTCGCGGAGCGCAACCCGACGAAATTGCCGCAGCAGTGGAGTTCTTGGCCTCGGACGATGCGGCGTTCATCACTGGTGCCACGTTGAATGTGGACGGCGGCCTGGTGCGCGCGTGAGCAGCAGCTGTTGCCAACGAAGGCGTCAAGGGCCTGCCGGGTCCATCAGTTCGGCCAAGTGCAGGCTCCTTCGGTCGGGGTCGAGTTGCCTGATCTGCAGAGAGCAGCTGAATCCGTCGGCGAGTACCGGTGTACCGGGTTCGGCCTTCCGCAGCGCGGGGCCGAGCGCCTGGTCGGCCACCTTCATCGAGGTCTCGTAATGCTCGGCCTCGAAGCCGAAGTTGCCCGCGACGCCGCAGCATCCGGTGGCTTCGACGACGTTCGGGACACGCAGCGCGGCGAGCGCCCTCCGCTGCACGGACGCCCCGAATACCGAGTACTCGTGGCAGTGCGTCTGCACCGTGACGGAGGATGGCACCACGCTCGGCCGCCAACCGTCCTCGACCCACTCGGTGACGCCTTCGGCGAAGCTGCGGATGCGAGACGCCACGCGCTTCGCCGCCGCTGTGCCAAGGAGTTCCGGGGCGTCCTTCCTGAGGGTGGCCGCACAGCTCGGTTCGATGACGACGATGGGGGTTTCGGTACCGTCGTCGAGCTTCGAGACGGCCTTCGAGAGCACCTTCTTGGCACTGTCGAGCTGGCCCGTACTGATCCAGGTCAGGCCGCAGCATGCGTCGGTTTCGCAGGTGGCGCGTCGGCCGGCGTCCGACATGACGCGCGCCGCTGCACCGGCCACCTCCGGCCGGAACCCCTGCGTAAAGGAGTCCACGAACAGCACGACCGGGGCGGAGCCCGATGACCTGGCTATGTCGGTCAACTCCCTGAGAAGCCTGCGTCTTGAGGCGAACCGGGGCAGAGGCCGTTGCGTCGTCAGGCCCCCGAGCCGAGCCACGGGCTTCCTCAGCGGGGTGGACAGCACCGCGTTGACCAAGGGGCTGACACGGCTCGTCAGCCTGATCCAGCGTGGCAGCCAGCCGAGAGAGAAATGCGACATGGGCCGTCTGCGCCGTGAGTAGTAGTGAGAGAAGAACTCGGATTTGTATGTCGCCATATCGACGCCGGCAGGGCAGTCGTGGGAGCAAGCCTTGCAGGACAGACAGAGGTCGAGTGCCGAACGGACGTCGTCCGATTGCCATCCGTCGTCTGTGCTGCGCGCGCCTCTCACCATCTCCTGGAGCACACGGGCCCGGCCACGGGTGGAGTCCTTCTCATCACGCGTGGCCCGGAAGCTCGGGCACATGACACCGCCGGAATCCGAACGGCACCGCCCCACACCTATGCACGCCTGCACCGCGTGCACCCACGGGTCCGTACCCGTCTTCCCGGCGTCCAACGGGCTGAGTTCGAAGTGCGTGCGCCATTCGCGGTCGGGCACGTCGGCGAGGGCAAGCTGTGCGTCGAACGGATCGGGATCGGTGATCGACCCAGGGTTGAGCAACCCCGAGTCGTCCCATGCGCGGCGGTAGTCGGCGAAGGCGGTGAGCAGGGGCGCGCTGTACATCACAGGCAGGAACTCGGAGCGGGCCCGCCCGTCCCCGTGTTCACCGGAGAGTGATCCACCATGCTGTACGACCAGTTCGGCCGCGGCCGCGGTGAAGATCCGGTAGACCTTGCGCCCTTCGTCGCTGCGCAAGTCGTAGGTGATGCGGATGTGCAGGCAACCGGCCCCGAAATGCCCGTACATGATGCCGGTGAGTCCATGCTGGTCGAGGAGGTGGCGGAAGTCGGCCAGGTAGTCGGCGAGCTGCTCGGGCGCGACAGCGGAGTCCTCCCAGCCGGGCCAGGACTCTCCGCCGCTCGCAGGCCGCGACGACAGCCCGGCTCCGTCTTCGCGCACCCGCCACAGCGCAGCGCGCTCGTCCGGGTCGGGAACCGCGCGGCCGTCCACCAGGCGTCCCTCGTCCTTGAGTCGCTGGATCAGGCGGTCGGCCTCGGCAGCCACCTCCTCCGGTCGTTCCCCGTCGAGGTCGACGTAGAGGAACGCCTTGCCGTCGGGCATGCCGAGAACGGATTCCACACCTCGCCGCGCGCGCATCGTGTCGACGATGGCTTCGTCGATTCCCTCCACCGCGGCCGGGGAGAATTCGAGGATGGCGGGGATGTCGCGCGCCGCGTCGACGACATCCGTATAGCCCAGGCACACCAGCAGCGCGCTCGGAGCTTTGGGGACGAGCCGCATGCGCGCCCGTACGACGATGGCGCAGGTTCCCTCCGAGCCGACCAGCGCGCGGGCAACGTCGAAGCCCTTCTCGGGCAGCAGGTGGGAGAGGTGATAACCGGACACCTGCCGCTGGATGCGCCCCAGTTCCGTCCGGAAGGGAACGAGGTTGGCCCGCGCCAGTTCCCTGAGGCGCGCGCCGAGTTCCCGTGCCCGCGCCACCGAGTGCGCGTCGTCCGGGTCGGTGGCGCGCAGGCCACCGGCGAACGCGGTCAGCCGCGCGGCGTCGGAGGTGACGATGTCGAGCTCGATGACGTGGTCGGACGTACGCCCGTACCGCACGGAGTGATTGCCGCAGGCGTCGTTGCCGATCGCGCCCCCGACGGTGGCCCGGGTCTTCGACGAGGGGTCCGGCGCGAAAGTCAGGACGCCTTCCGTGACCCGCTCCGCCTCGCGGCTCAGCACGGCGAGCACAACTCCCGCGTCGACGTCGGCGACGCCCGCGGTCTCGTCGATCGTATGGATGCGGTTCATGTGCCGGGAGAAGTCCAGCACGACGCCGGGGCCGATCGCGTTCCCCGCCATGGAGGTGCCGCCGCCCCGGCTCACCAGGGGAGTCCCGGTGGCGACACATGTCTTCACGACCGCGATGACGTCATCGGCCCTCGTAGGGAAGACGACAGCCATGGGGGGAACTCGGTAATTGGAAGCGTCGTAGGCGTACGCGGCGAGGCGGGGCCCGGAGGTCTCCACCGGCACGCCGGCCGCCTCGATCCTCGACAAGACGTCCATCGGGTCAAGCACGGGGAGACCGTCCTTTCTCCTGGGCAGCGGTGTGGCTGGTCGTTGCACGACCGACCGCATGCGAGTCATTCGCCCGCACGCTACAGAGCACCGTCCGCCAGAACCCTCGGAAGACGCACGAGCCGTGAGCCGATCACTCGGTATCTGACCAATGCCTGCCGCCCAGCGGGCAGACCTAGCCTGAACGGCCAGAGGCCGTGACAACGGAGCGTGATCATGCCGACGCATCTGACACATTGGGGAGCTTTGGAAGCCGAGAGTGACGGGAGAACATTGACATCCGTCCGGCCGTGGGCCGGCGATCCCGATCCGCGTGACCTCATCCATAACGTGTCCACGGCCCAGCACCATCCGACACGGGTGCTCAGGCCGGCCGTCCGGCAGGGGTGGCTGGAGCATGGCCCCGGCAGCGGGGCGGGCCGCGGTGCCGAACCCTTCGTCGAGGTGTCGTGGGACCACGCCCTCGACCTGGTGAGTGGCGAACTCGACCGTGTGTACAGCGGGTTCGGCCCCTCGGCCGTGTACGGCGGCTCGTACGGCTGGGCCAGTGCGGGGCGTTTCCATCACGTGCAGAGCCAGATTCACCGATTCCTCAACACCCTCGGCGGGTACGTCGCCGGATGGAGCGACTACAGCTACGGCGCCTCCGGGATCCTGCTGCCGCACGTGGTGGGCAGCGCCGACGCGATCATGGCGGGCGCCACCTCCTGGGAGGTGGTCAGCCGGACCACCGAGCTGTTCCTCGCCTTCGGTGGTCTGTCCGAGAAGAACAGTGGGGTCGGCCCCGGCGGCATCGGCCGTCACCCCGCGAGGGCCGCGATCCGGCGCGCGGTGGCCAATGGATGCCGCTTCATCGACATCTCGCCGCTCGCGGACGATACGTACGCGGACGCGAATGCCGAGTGGATCGCACCGCTGCCCGGCACTGACGCCGCCTTGATGCTGGCCCTCGCTTTCGTACTGGATGCCGAAGGGCTCGCCGACAGGTCCTTCCTCACCACTCACTGCGTCGGGTACGACCGCTTCCTTCCGTACCTGCGCGGCACGGTCGACGGCGTCCCGAAGAACCCCGCCTGGGCGGAGCGACTCACCACTGTTCCCGCCGACCGGATCGTCCGGCTGGCACGGGAGATGGCGTCCGCACGCACGATGATCAATCTGAGCTGGTCCCTCCAGCGTCAGCAGCACGGCGAGCAGCCGGTGTGGCTGGGCGTCACCCTGGCGGCAATGCTCGGCCAGATCGGGCTGCCGGGCGGCGGATTCCAGCACGGCTACGGCGCCACAGCCGACGTGGGTCTCCCCAAACGGGTAGCGAGCGCCCCTTCGCTTCCGCAGGGACGCAACGCCGAGACGGCCGGGATCCCGGTGGCGAGGATCTCGGACATGCTCCTGACGCCGGGCCGCGAGATCGACTTCGATGGTCGCCGTATCACCCTTCCCGACATCGAGCTCGTCTACTGGGCGGGAGGGAACCCTTTCCACCATCACCAGGACCTCGCACGTCTGCGCAGGGCGTTCACAAAGCCCGCCACGGTCGTTGTCCACGAGCAGTTCTGGACGAGCACGGCCCGCCACGCCGACATCGTGCTCCCCGCCACGATGTCCATAGAGCGCGACGACTACGGCGCAGGACGCAACGATCCTGCCTTCTTCCCGATGCCCGCCCTCACGGAGCCCGCCGGCGAAGCCCGCGACGACTACGACATTTTCGCTGCCCTCGCAACGCGGCTCGGCCTGGAGGACACCTTTACCGAAGGCCGGGACACCGCCGGATGGCTGCGCCATCTGTACGCGGCGTGGCGCACCCGGCTGGCGGAACGTGCGATCGACGTCGTCGACTTCGACACCTTCTGGAGCAGTGAGAACATATCGATCCCCGTCATCGACAAGGATCAGGTGCTGTTCTCGGAGTTCCGTCAGGACCCGGGGCAGAATCCGCTGACCACAGCCAGCGGAAAGATCGAGATTCACTGTTCGACGATCGCCGGGTTCGGATACGACGACTGCCCCGGCCACCCCGTCTGGATCGAGCCCGACGAATGGAAGGGCCGGGCCGGTGCCCACGGCCTGCATCTGATCGCGAACCAGCCCAGGACCCGGCTGCACAGCCAACTCGATGTCGGTGCGACGAGTCAGAGCGCGAAGACCGCGGGCCGGGAGCCGCTGCGTATGCATCCCGACGATGCGGCCGCTCGTGGCCTGGAAGACGGCGACGTCGTGCGGGTCCACAACGAACGGGGGAGTTGCTTGGCAGGTCTCGTGGTGTCGGACGCGGTCCGGCAGGGCGTCGTACAGCTCTCGGCGGGGGCCTGGTACGACCCGGATCCCGACGACCCGTCCTTCTGCCGTCACGGCAACCCGAACGTGCTGACGGCGGACCGGCCGGCCTCGCGTCTCTCGCAGGCCACGACGGCACAACACGCCCTGGTGGAGGTGGAGAAGTGGCTGGACGCGGTCCCGGAGGTATCCGTGACCACACGGCCGCCCACCCTGTTGGAGGCCTCCGAGAACGAGGGTTGAGAACTGCGCCGACGACCGCCCGGGCCGGGTCCGAGCTGAAGCAGCTCGAACCCGACCCGACTGCTGCCGTACACAGGGGTTGTGGAACGCGCCCGCTGTCCCGTCAGTCGAGGTCGGTGACCGTCTGGAGGCGTTCGAGCGCGTCCACGTACTCGGTGAGCAGCCGTGTGATCTCGGACTTGACCGTGGTGTGGCCCTTCATGTCGCCGACCACCTGGCCGCATACGTCCAGTAGTCCAAGTCACGGGCCTGTTCGGCCCGCTTGTACGAATAGCCGTTGAGGATCGACTGCATCGGCCAGGAGAGCGGTGCCGGGGCATCGGCCGCTTGCCAGGCATCGACGTACTTCGTCCGCAGCATGCGGCCGGGCTTGCCGTGTCAGGAAACCTTCTCGCTCCGGTAGAAGTCGGCATGCTCGGGAGCCAGCGGTTCATTGCCGAGGATCATGTCCGCGGCCTTCTCCGCGATCATCATGACCGGCGCGTAGAGATTCGCGTTCGGAATGGTGGGCATCACCGAGGCGTCCACGACGCGAATTCCGTCCAGGCCGTGCACGCGCATGGTCCGCGGGTCGACGACGGCCTCGTCGTCGGTGCCCATCTTGCATGTGCCGCAGGGGTGGTACGTGGTCTCGGCGTCCCTGGCCACCCAGGCGAGGATTTCCTCGTCCGTCCGGACGTCGCGACCCGGCGACAGCTCACCGCCGTTGAACGGTGCGAAGGCCGGCTGATTGAGTAGGTCGCGAGTGACGTGCACGCCCTCGATCCACTCCTGACGGTCCTGTTCGGTCGACAGGTAGTTGAACGTGAGCGCCGGGGCCCGGAACGGGTCGTTGGCCCGCAGCTTCACATGCCCCTTCGACTGGGGTGTCTGGGGGCCGAGATTGATCTGGTACGCGTGCTCCGTAGGCGCCGGAGTTCCGTCGTTGCGCACGCCCAGGGCGAGCATCGTCAGCATCTGGTTCGGCATCGGAACGTCGTCGTTGGAGCGGACGAACCCGCCGGCCTCGAAGTGGTTCGAGGCGGCGGGGCCTTGACGCTTGAAGAGCCAGTTCGCGCCGATGCCCGGCCAGCTCCGCGGCTTGAGAATGCCTGCCATGGAGACAGGCTGCGTACAGCCGTACATGACGAAGGCCTCGAGATGGTCCTGCATGTTCTCGCCGACACCCGGCAGGTCCTGGACCACCCCGATCCCCAGTCGGCCCAGTTCCTTGCCGTTGCCCACGCCGGAGAGCTGAAGCAGCTGGGGCGAGTTGAACGCGCCGCCGCAGAGGATGATCTCCTTGCCGCGGACGACGGTCCTGCCGTCGCGCCGCGAGGCGAGCTCGACGCCCACCGCCCGCGAGCCCTGGAAGACGACGCGGCTGACCAGGGCGCCGGTCATGACCTCCAGGTTCTTACGGGCCCGGATCGGGGCGACGTACGTGCGTGCCGCGTCGTGGCGCTCACCGTTCTCGATGTTGCTGTCGAAGGGCGCGAACCCCTCCTGCCGGTAGCCGTTGACGTCATCCACGACCTGGTGGCCGGCCTGCCGCGCGGCTTCGAAGAGCGCGCCGAACAACGGGTTGTCCGCCTTGTGCCGGTGGACCGGGATGGGGCCGGAGCGACCGCGGTACTGACCGGTCGTATCGCTGCCGACGAATCGCTCAAGGCGCTTGAAGTAGGGCAGGGTGTGGGCGTGGCTCCAGTGCTCCATGCCCGGTGCCTCGGCCCAGCGTTCGTAGACGAGAGGGTTGGCGCGCTGGAAGAACATTCCGTTCATGGAGCTGCAGCCGCCCATGAGCTTGCCGCGGTAGTGCGCGATCCTCCGGTTGCCCAGCATGGGTTCCGGTTCGGACGTGTACTGCCAGTCATAGAGCTTGTGCCCCATGACGAACAGGAAGGCCGCCGGTACGCGGACGGGGAAGTCGAGCCTGGAGTGGCGTCTACCGGCTTCCAGGACCAGGACTCGGCTGCGCCCGTCCGCCGTCAGCCGGTTGGCGAGGACACAGCCGGCCGAACCACCGCCAACGATGATGTAGTCGTAGCTCTCGTGCTTCATGTGACGTCCTCCTTGTGAGGCTGTTGTGTCTGGACCTGGAGGCATGCGGGGAGGGCGCCCTGTCAGCTCAGGTTCTCGAGCAGCGACGCGACCTCTTTGCGGTTGAGCTTGCCGGTGGTGGAGTTGACGGGGAGGGCGTCCACCACGACGAAGGCGCTGGGCACCTTGTACGCGGAGAGTTTCGCCGAGCAGAACGCCCGCAGGTCAGCCTGGCTGACGGCCGCATGAGAGGTGGGGACGACGGCGGCGATCACGCGCTGGCCGTAGATCTCGTCAGGCAGGCCGACGACGGCGGCCTGCACGATGGCCGGGTGGTCGTTGAGAACGCGCTCGACCTCGGAGGGAGAGATGTTGGTGCCGCCGCGGATGATGAGGTCGGACAACCGCCCGACGACGTACACGTATCCATCCTCGTCCACCCGCACCAGATCCTTGGTCCGGTACCAGCCGTCCTCGGTCAGTGCCTCGCGCGTCTGCTCCTCGTCCCGCCAGTACCCGAGCATGAGTCCCGGTCCGCCGGAGTATGCTTCGCCGACCTGACCCGGCGGGACCTCGGCCGCATCGGCCCCGAGTATTTTGAGCCGCGCCCGGGGCACGAGCTTGCCGGCCGAGCCCGGCTTGGGAACCGGGTCGGCGAAGGGGTCGTATGTGACGAGGGGGAGACACTCCGAGGCGCAGTACGCGTCGAGCACCGAGACCCCGGTCAGAGCCGTCCACCGGTCGAACACCGCTTCGTTGCGCGGCTCGCCGCCGGTGATGCAGAGGCGCAGCGAGGCGAACACGCGCTCACCGGGGCCGGGCTCGCCCAGGTGCTGGACGAGCTTGGCGAACGTGGCCGTGACACCGGCCAGGAACGTCGCGCCGTGTTCCTCGATGGCCGGCGCGATGAGCTCGGGACGGGCCCGCCGTACGACGATCACCGTGCCGCCGCGGAGCAGAACCGCGAGCGATGTGCTCGCCAGGCCGTACATCCAGGCCATGGGCAGGCAGACGATCGCCCTGTCCTCTGGAGACAGGTGCCAGACCTCCCCATAGGTGTCCGCGCAGTTGAAGACCGCGGTCGCGGACAGCATGATCGCCTTCGGGCGGCTCGTCGTGCCGGACGAGAAGCAGATCAGCGACAACGGCTCCCGCAGACCGTCGGGGTTGGGGGAACAGTCCGCCCGGACCTTGCTGACGCGGAACGACACGATGTCCACGACAGGGGTGCCGGGCGCCCCGGCCTCGATGGCGTGGCGATCGCCCCCGTCGGAGACCACGATCAATGCGGGGTCACTGGTCTCGACCGCATAGCTGAGATCCCCCGCGCCCGATGACGGATAGATGGTGACGAGGACGCCGCATGCGCGCCAGACGGCAAGGGCCGTCATCAGGTACTCCGCCGAACTCTCGGCGACCAGCGCCACCCGGTGACCGGGGGCCAGGCCGGCCTCGAGCAGGCTCCGTGTGCGGAGTTCGACCGCTGCCTGCAGGTCTCGGAAGCTGAACTCGGCACCGTTGTCGATCACGGCAGTGCGGTCCGGATGCTCATGAGCGATGCGCTCGAAGGCCGACACGCAGTCGCCACGTACCGTAGCCGGAGAGAACTCCATCCAAATGCTCCAGTTCCTGGATGCGGAGAGGCCGTGCGGGAGCCCCCTGCACGAGTGGTCGCTCGGTGGTTGACCGGCCATAACGTAGGCCTTGCCCGGCGGCTGGGAAATTGGGAGTTCTCACTGCCGTCGAGGTCCCGTGTCGTAGATACTCCGGCGCCTCCGAGGCCTGCCGGGGCCCGTAGCGCCGCGCCGGTCACCCGTAACTGCACCGTTCAGCGTGGCCCCCACGGGCAGCCATCAACTGTGGGGTTTCTGACGGACTTCGCCGAGCCTCTGGGAAGTTCCAATGTGCGCGTGTTGTCAGCAGCGCGATAGTTCCGAGGGAAGGTCAGGAAAAGCGATCCATGCCAGCCGAAGGAACGACGTCAAGGAGACTGCAACGTGAAACTCGACCAGGCCGATGTGGTCGTCGTCGGTGGCGGAATCGTCGGCATGTCGACGGCCTACTTCCTGGCGGTCAAGGGGCACGACGTTGTTCTGCTGGAGCAGCGCGAAATCGCCTACGGCGCCTCGGGCCGAAATATGGGCTTTCTCCACATGCACAACAGGAACGGCGATTTCTCGCTGGCGCTCTCCCGGGCCGGCCGCGCACTCTACGACGATTTCTCCGAATTGCTCGGCCCGTCATTCGAGTATCGCGGCAACGGCGCGATGACGTACTTCTTCACCGATGACCAGCGCCAGGTCTTCAAGGAGTTCGTCGAGGACCGCAACGAGCACGGCTTCGCCATGGAACTGCTGGACGGACAGGCGGCCCGCGAGGCCGCGCCGATCCTGCCACGCGATGTCATCGGCGCCACGTACTGTCCCGAGGACGGCCAGATCCGCACCCCCAAGTTCGTCCGCGCCCTCGCTCAGGAGTGCCGACGCCTCGGCGTGCGCATCCATGAGCACACCCCCGTACTCGGACTGACGCGAGACGGCGCGCAGGTCACCGGCGTCCGGGCCCTCGGCGGCCACGTCCCCGCGGACCGGGTGGTCTGGTGCACGGGCGTCTGGTCGCAGACGCTGGAGGCGGAGGGCATCCGTGTCCCGATCAAGCCGGAGCGGCTGGGCGCCGTGCTGTTCGCACCTGTTGAGGAGCACTTGGACAAGATCCTCAACGGCCCCCTGGCGGCGAAGCAGTACGGGCACATCCGCAGCCTGCCGAGCTATCGCGACGAGTACTTCACGGCCCCGTACGAGGACTCGAGCCTCGGGATCGAGCACCTGGAGTGCGTCGCCAAGACCGAGGACGGAAACCTGTTCGTCGGATGCCCGATGGACTACCCCGATCAGCTCGACGACCGTATGCCGGCCGGAGGGCTCAAGATGACGATCGACGCCCTTCTCGACTCCTTCCCGCAGTACCGGGGGCTCGGGATCGAAGGTGTCTGGGCAGGCCTCCTCCCGGCCACCGCCGACTCCCTTCCCATCGTGGACGAGGTCGACGAGGCACCCGGCCTGGTCCTCGCGACCGGCCACGTGTACGGGAACCTCGCCGGGCCGATCACCGGGAAGCTCGTGGCCGAGCTAATTTCCGGGGAGGAACTCAGCCTGCCGATCGATGACATGGCGCTGGGCCGCGAGGCGCTCAGCCAGGGTGCCGACGGTGTGATCCGCTGGTGACACCGCCGGCGCCGAAGCGCGTGGACAGGTAGCGACGGCCCGCCAGTCGAACTGGCGGGCCGTCTGCGTGCGTTGAGGTCAGGCCGGAAGACCTGACCGTCGTCGGCTCACGTCACGACGACGAGCTTGCCGATGTGCCGACGCTTCAGCAGCTGTGCCTGCCCGCGGGGCAGGTCCCGCAGGGGGTACGTCTCTTCGAGCAGGGGGCGCAGCCGGCCGGTCTCGATCAGCTCCACCAGGCGGGCGAAGGTCGCCGCCGTGGGGTTGGTGATCCCGTGCATCTCGAGGTCCTTGTAGATCAGGTCGCGCAGGTCGATCCTCGTCACCGGACCCGCGATCGCGCCTGCGGTCGCGTACCGACCGCCACGCCGGAGAACCTTCAGCAGGCTGTCGAACATCGGGCCACCGACGACGTCCGCGGCGACGTGAGCGCCGCGCTCACCGATGAGACGCTCGATCTCCCGCTGAACGTCGTCGCTTTCGCGGGCGACGAACTCGTGGACGCCGAGCGAGCGGAGCCGCTCCTCTTTGGCCGCACTTGCGACCGCGACGATACGGGCGCCTCGAAGGGTCGCCAGCTGTACGAGCGCCGTCCCGACGCCGCCTGCGGCTCCGGTGATGACGAGGGTCTCGCCCTCCGCGAGCCGGGTGCGCTGAAGCATCTCCTCGGCCGTGTCGTAAGAGCACGGAAAAGTAGCCAACTCCGCGTCGGAGAAAGGTGATTCGACCCAATGGGCATTGACTGCGGGCACCGCGACGTAGTCCGCGTACCCGCCGTCCCGCTCGCTGCCCAGGTACTGCACCAGCTGCGCGTGGAGCGGCAAGGAGGTGTCACGTACAGAGGGGTCGACGATCACCCGCTCGCCGATGCGCGCGGCCTCCACGCCCCGGCCCACGCCGACGATGTGACCGACTACCGCGGCACCCTGAATGCGCGGAAAGGCGACAGTGGAGCGATTCCATGAGGACGCGGCGCCGTCTGTGCGTCCCCGCATCCCCAGCTCTTCGGAGACGCTGGACTCGACGACCTCGTCGTACCAGCCCGTGCGCGTGTTGATGTCCGTGTTGTTCATGCCGCAGGCGCCGACCCGAACCAGCACCTCACCGTCGGTCGGAGCCGGGGTGGGGAGGTCGTCACGGAAGACGAGCTTGTCGATACCGCCGTGTCCGGTCAGGACCATGGCGCGCATGTTCGCCGGCACCGGATCGGCCGGTGCGGACGGGGAGGTCCTCTGAGCGTCGTTGTCCATGAAAATCATTGAGCTGTTCCACCTGTCCTGTCCCTATGCACAAGCCCCGCAAGGCGAAGTCACCTTGCGGGGCTTGTGCGGTCGGCTAGTTGGAGAGTTCGGGGTTGACCATGACGTGCTTGAACTTGGAGTACTCGTCGATGCCGTGTGCGGACAGCTCCTTGCCGTACCCGGAATCACGGAAGCCGCCGAAGGGCATCTCAGAGGCGACGAAGATCTGTTGGTTCACCCAGACCGTCCCGAAGTCCAGCTCTCTGGTGAAGCGCATGGTCCGGGCGAGGTCGGTGGTCCACACGCTCGCCGACAGGCCGTAGTCGACCCCGTTCGCCATGGCAAGCATCTCGTCGTCGCTGCTACCGCGCTGGATCGTGACGACCGGCCCGAACACCTCGCGCTGGATGATCTCGTCCGACTGGTCGGCGTCGGTGATGACCGTCGGAGCGTAGAACCAGCCCGGCCGGTCGAGCCGCTTGCCGCCGACGCGGACGTTGGCACCGTTCTTCCGCGCGCGATCCACGAAGCCGGCGACCCGGTCCAGCTGTCGTTCGGAGATCAGCGGGCCGACCGTGGTCTCGGGGTCGCTCGGGTCGCCCACGCGGAGCTTCGCCACCTCGTCGCAGTAGGCCTCGACGAACTCTTCGTACGCCCCGTCCTCGACGATGATGCGACAGGCGGCGGTGCAGTCCTGGCCGGTGGCGGAGTAGCCGAACGCCACCAGGTCACGCGCCGTCTCCCGCACAGGGCTGTCCGCGAAGACCAACACCGGTGCCTTGCCGCCGAGTTCGAGACTCAGCCGCTTGAGCGTCTGGGCCGCCGATGCGGCGACCGCCTTGCCGGTCGAGACATCTCCCGTGAGCGCGATCATCCTGATCGTGGGGTGCGCGACAAGCGCCCTGCCAGTGCTGGAGTCGCCGAGGACGACGTTGAGTACACCTTCGGGCAGGAACTGGTTGGCGATGTCGGCGAGCAGAATCGTGCTGCTCGGGGTCAGTTCCGAAGGCTTGATGACGACCGTGTTTCCGGCCGCGATCGCCGGGGCGATCTTCCAGGCTCCCATCAGGAGGGGGTAGTTCCACGGCGTGATCAGGCCGACGACTCCGAGCGGCTCCCGGCGCACCCACGACGTGCTGCCGTTGGCGTACTCGCCGGCAGCGGGCACCACCGAGGCGCGGGCCGCACCGGCGTTGAAGCGGATGACGTCCCACACCCAGGCCATGTCCTCGCGCGCGTGGGCGATGGGCTTGCCGACGTTCACACTCTCCAGCTGCGCGAACTCCTCGGCCCGCTTCTGCACCGCGTCAGCGATCTTGAGGAGGATCTCCGCCCGCTCGCCCGGCGGGGTGTTTGCCCACCCGGCAGCGGCCGCTGACGCCCGCCGCACGGCAGAGTCCACGTCGGCCTCCGTCGCGATCCGGTATGCGGCAACCGCCTTCTCGGTGGCCGGATCGATGACGACCGCGGCATCGGTGTCGGTGATGTCCGCTGCGAACTCGTCCGCGACGCTCCTGCGTTCCGCACTCGGCTTACTCATCGTTACCGCTCCTCGTGAATCGATTGGCCACATGATCTGAGCTCTGAGGCCGGTGGAGAACTGGAGTCCTCATGACCGCCCGGAGAGGGATTCGTACTTGCTACGAACGCCGCTGTGTGGCGACGCGTCGGCGATCGGTGTGCTCGGCAGGAGCGGCCGCGTCCGGGGCATGGAACCGTCCCGGATGGTGGTGTCACGCGGCAAAACGATGGGCTATTCGGCTCGGGTGCCTCCCAAAATCCCTTCGCCCCCGCAGCGTCGGCGGCATGTGGGGATGCGTGGGTGACTCGGCCGTGGTGCCAGCTACGCGCGCGGCTGTTCGGCCGCCGGCTGACGAGCCAGGCCGGCGAGGCGCGCCGCTCGGGCCCCGCCACAACCAAGTGTCTTCTGAATCTCGGTCCGGGGCGCCTGACCATCTGGTGATGCGACGTCGAGTCGACTTATCACGTCCACGGCAGAATCGTCGTCGACGCCGGCACAAGCGCTGAGCCAGTCAGTCAGGCGGTCAAGTAGCCGGCGCGCAGCGTCTTGACGTCTTCGGCGGTGAGCCCCAGTCCCACGCGAACATAGTCGTCGAAGCTGCCGTACACCTGCACGGCAGCCTTGAGAGCCGCGTGAATGTAGGAAGCCTTCAGGGACAGGTCCGCCTGATCCTGAGTGAAACCCAGTGACTTGTAGCGCTTGGTGTAGTCGACCAGGACATCATGATTGAAGGTGTTCGAGTCCAAGTAGTCGTCGACCGCGTCGGAGTCGGCGGCTCCGAGCAGCCTGAGCAGGACGTACGCTGCCCATCCGGTTCGGTCGTCCCCGACGGAGCAGTGGAAGAGCACCGGCTTGCCTTGCGCCTGGACGATTTCAGCGAACAGCTTGCGGTACGCGTAGGTTGGCCGGGGTGCGCCGCCGAGCTCGGCGTTCATGCCGAGGTAACCACCAGAGGCGTAACCCATGAGCTCGAAGGTCTTCGCTTCGTCGAGAGCGGACACGACCCCGGTGGCGTAAGGGTCTTCGGGGTCGAAGACGCTGTCGGAGACGTGCTGGACGCCGGGCGGCAGCCGATCCGGGTGGTGGGCGACTTCGTCAGGCGTTCGAAGGTCGATGACCTTGGAGAGATCAAGCCGCGCCACCATCGCGAGCTCGGAGTCGCTCAGGTCACTCATGCTGTCACCGCGGAACAGCAGGCCCGGCTTGACCCGCTTGCCGTCGCCGGTCCGGTAGCCACCCAAGTCGCGAAGGTTAGGGGCATTGACGAGGCCAAGGCCTTGGGTAGAGACGACGACGATGTCACCACGGGTCCTTCGGAGGTGGAAATACCACCGCTGGTTCGGGTCAAGGCCGCGGACCCGGATGGAGCCGGACGCGGAACCGGAGCCGACTGTCTTTCCTGCGACTGTCGAGTCGGGATCGTTGCTTGCTACGACGGTGATCTGAGAACGGCCACCGCGCCAGCTCACCGTGTACACGCCGGACTCGAATGTGACGCTGGCGTCCAAGACAGCGGCCGGCCGACCCGGCACATGGGAGGCGTGGGCGGTTTGGCCAGCGGCCACGCTGCGCTGGTCCGCGTCAGCCGCGGATGTGCCGATGGTGAGGCCGGCGGTCGAGAGCGCACACAGAGAGAGCGCGAACACCAGGTTCCGCTTCCGCTTGGGCATCGACCGGACAAGGGCAGATCTATCCACGAGATCGTGTCCTTAACTATTGATCGGCGGGGTGTCTTTTGGCCGCTCAACCTAAGGAGCGTGTTTGCCGGTCACAACTGCGGATCTCTCAACGTCGGCGATTTGTTCCGTCAATTCACCGATGCGCGCTCAGGCAGCGTCGCGGTATTCGACCGCGTGGCCGCGCATGACATACCTGAACCGTTGCCGTCCGCAGAGTCATGTGCTGATCGACGCCCACTACGCACGGGTTGTCTTACTTGATGTGCTCAACACTCGTGGCGAGTAACAGATTCGCTCGAGTGCGCCCTTCAGCCGGGATCGTCGCTAGAGGGTGTCTGAGAAGCCTCCGTCAGGGCAATGATCTTCCGGCGCGATGCAGCAGGAGCATGACGGTTGCCAAGTAGACGACGTTCTCCTGGCTGGTGGCCAAGTACTCATCGTCCTTGGCCAGGCGCGGGGTCTCGGCCTCGGCCCAGGTGTCGCGGAAGCCGCCGTCGGCCCGCTGCACGATCTGGACGGTGATTCCTGTCTCCTCCTGGACCCAGTTGAGGACGTCCTGACCGCGATAGCCCTGGTCAGCCCACAGATGCCGGAGCCTGGGGAACTTGGCAGCCGAGCGGGTCGGCAGCACGGCGGCACCGTCCCGGTCGCCGACGTTGGCCGGGCTGGCGCATACCGCCAAGGCCACTTCATGCGCTGGCTGCCCATCACCCCGGCGCCTGCTGGCGCCGACTGCGGGACTGGAACGAGGCCGGCGTATGGGACCGGCTGCACCAGGTGCTGCTGACCGGGCTGCACCGGGCGGGGAAGCAGGACTGGTCGCGGGCGGTGATCGACGGCTCGCACCGCCAGGCCCGTCGGGGCGGCCCAAAACCGGGCCGTGCCCGCTCTACCGCGCCAGACCGGGCTCGAACGCCTGAATCCATGGCTTCCGCCGGCTGCGGATCCACTGGGAGATCCGCGACGACTTCCGGTCTGCCGGGGCGGCGATGTCGAGGAAACGTCTACTTCCGCGCAAGGAGTTGCCGGTGCCAGGCCAGCGTGCATGGGGGCATATCCCGCGGCCGCTATCTCTCCAGTGTTGAGGTGCGAGTGACATCCTGGGATCGCAGTTTGGCGTAGACCGCGTCGAAGGTCAGTCCCGCGATGAATCCGACCGGGAGCACGAAAAAGACGAGGCGGCGAGCTCCTTCCCCGTTCAGGGCATCCGGTGTGGCGGCCAGCTGTGCCGCGATGAAGAGGAGGAAGGAAATGGAGCCGGCCGCCGCTCCGAGAACCATCGTCCGAAGCCAACTGCCGGCCGCGTCAAAGGCGTTGCGTACTATGGCGCCGCAGATGGCGGCCAGGAGAGGTGCGGCCACAAGAATGGCCACACTGCCTGCCGAGCCGGACCGTGCGGTGTAGGAGAGCGGGACCATGGCCAGCGCGAGCAGCAATAACACCATGCCGATGACAAGGCTCGTCGACATGCGCCGATCCGCTCGGCGCTCCTGACGGCCGGCTTCCTGTCGCCGGAGTTCGCGACGGTGATGCTGCTCGGTCAGGGACGAGACGATCCCTGCCGCCTGGGTCGGATGCCAGCTGTCGGCCATCACCTTTATGTCGTCCTCAGTCGCGACACCACTCTCCTGTGACAAGCGGTGCCATACCTTTTCGGCTCCGCCCCCGAACGCGGCGACCGGGGCGAGCGGGATGCCGCGGGAGAGTGCGATCAGACCTGCGGTGAACGTGGACCGGCCACCGCCGAGCAAGAGCATTCCCTCAACGTTCAGCAGCGATCGGAAGTAGGCCACCTCCCAGTCCACGGCCGATTCGGGGTGCACGTCGAACAGGTTTTTGTGCTGCGCGATTTCGGAGAAACTGGTGTCCTCGCGGCCGTACCGGCCATGGACATGGATCGACCCCGGCTGCGCCTGTCCCGATGCGACATATCCTCGGACCACCGATGCCTCGATGAAGTCGGGCCGCCCCGAGTACACGGCAATCTCGCAGCCCTGGCAGGCGAGTTCGCGGCCCAGTTCGAATGCGGCCGTGTCCGCGAGCGCGTGATCGCGCAGCGGCGGATCATAGCGTCGGTCCGGGGCGGCGCTGCCAACTACAGCGATACGCATGGGCACTTTCCCCTCCCGGGCTCCGGTAGGCTGCGGACTTCACAGTGACCTCCCACGAACCTTGCGGCACTGAGCGCATCGATCACTCTCGGTCCTACCCCACACGAGTGGCTCGTAGCCATTGATCGGAAACTGAAGGCTGTGACGAAACCCTCTGCGGAATCTCCTGCGAAACCCCCTGTTCGCGTCTTCGTGTCCTATGCACGCGATGATGAGCATCATTTGCTGAGATTCCGGAAGTACAGTGCGGACCTTGCGCGGGACGGCGTCGAAATTCGCACTGATCGAGATATCCCAACGGGCGAGGATTGGAAGCGGGCGCTCCTTGACGACTACCTCGGGAAAGCCGACATTGTCGTCCTGCTGGTAACGCCCAGTTTCCTTCACTCCGCCTTCTGCATGGAAGTGGAACTTCCGCAGGCGATGAAACGTCGCGAGGCGGGGGAGTGCGAGATTTTCCCCGTGAAGGTGGAGCCCTGTCTCATCGCGAAAGGCTCCCCGCTTCGTACGCTTCAGTGGACGCCCAGCGGCGGTACCGTCATGGGGGATTCCCCATTTCATGAGGCTCAGAAATGGCGGGATGTCGCCAAGGAGCTGAGTCGATCGGTGGACAGGGTCAGGCGGGTTGAGCGATCCCCGGGAGCGCAGCAAGGAAAGGATGTTCATGGTCTGCGGTGGTGGGCGCCCTCGTTGGCGATCGTCGCGGCGCTGGCACTGGTGATCATGTGGCGCATTCCCGGTTCTCCCTTCTCTCCCTCCACGCCTGAGGTGAGGCAGATTGTGAACAGGGCTGCTGGAGGGTCTCGGTGCATCAGCTATTTTCATGAACCGAACCAAGTTCTGATGGGTGATTGCAGTGTCACCAAACCGGATTGGGTGCTGCGAAGGTTCGATGACGGCTACGCAAAGTTCGAATCCGATGTGAAGCCGGGAATCTGCCTGGGGGTGCGAACTTCGACGAACATTGTTGGCTCCTGGTCCTGCGGTGACGGGTTCAATGCCACCTGGCGGCTGGATCGTAAACCCGACGGCTACTTTCAATTGCGGAGTCGTTATGCCGAAGACGAAGGTTCCGAGGAGAAGTGCCTCACCTATATTGCGGAGCAGCGTGACGGGGTGCCATTGCGGCTGAAGAGATGTGACGGTCGTGATGTTCAGCAGTGGAAGATGACGGAACCCTAGCGAGGGTCCATCGTCAGCGTCAGTCCTCGGCCGGCTTCGTCCGGCATTCCGCGGAGATTTCGTCCAGCAGGTCGATCAGTGCGTGCAGGGCCGGGTTGGGGTCGTTCTTGCGCCAGGCGAGGGCCAGTGGGAGTGGGGGGATGTCGGACACCGGGAGCAGGACGACGCCCGGGACTTTCAGGTGGGCCGCGGACGCGGGGACGAAGCCGATGCCCACGCCGGCGCCGACCAGCGACAGGATGGTGTGGGTGTCCGGGGCCTCCTGGACGATGTTCGGGCCGGAGCCGTGCTTCAGGAACGCGCTGTGGATGAGCGAGACGATTCCGGCGCCCCGGTTGGTGGGGTGGCTGACCACGGGCTCGTGGCGCAGGTCGAGTACGCCGACTTCCCGGAGCTTCGCCAAGGGGTGTTCGGTGGGGAGCGCCACGGTGATGCGGTGCCGTGTGAGTTCGCGTACGTGGAGCCCCGAGCCTGCTACCGGCAGCCGGATGAGACCCGCGTCGACCTCGTCCCGGCCGAGGCGCCCGACCATTTCTCCGCCGAAGACCGGGCCGAGGATCTCCAGCCGTACGTGCGGCCGGTGTTCGCGGAACTTACGGGTCATGAGGACCAGTACCTCGTGGGAGGTGGGCCCGCTGAATCCGAGCCGTACCACGCCGGTCTGTCCGGCGGCTGCCTGGCGGGCCGCCTCCGGCGCCGCCTGAGCCGCGTGCAGGGCGCGCCGGGCCTCCGTAAGGAAGGCCGCGCCGGCGCTGGTGAGCGTGACGTGCCGGGTCGTGCGGCGCAGCAGGTCCACGCCCACCTCGCGCTCCAGCCGTTTGATCTGCTGTGACAGCGGCGGCTGCGTCATCTGCAACCGCGCCGCCGCACGGCGGAAGTTGAGCTCCTCGGCGACGACGACGAACGCCTGGAGATGTCTCAGTTCCATCCGGCCACCTTGGGTTTGGGCTGGTCACGGCCCATTGTGTCGCTCGGGCGAATCAATCGTAGGCAGCTTTGGTGTTGGACGAAACATGTACGACACCTCTAGTTTCGGCTGTGTTCCTGCGCGCCAACGATGTCCGCGGTCGACACAAAGGAAAAAAACCAGATGCGAACCGGACGGTTGCCCAGCGAAGAGAAAATGGCCCGCAAAGCGGGCTGGGCCTCTTTCATGGGAACGACGATCGAGTGGTACGACTTCTATGTCTACGGCACCGCTTCGGCCCTGGTATTCGCGCCGTTGTTCTTTTCCCGGGTCCCGGCCTCGGTCGGCATTCTGCTCTCCTTCGCCACCTTCTGGATCGGTTTCCTGGCGCGCCCGCTCGGCGGCATCGTCTTCGGTCACCTCGGCGACCGGATCGGACGGAAGAAGGCGCTCATCGCGACCCTGATGCTGATGGGCGTCAGTACGGTCGGCATCGGCCTGCTGCCGACCTACGCCCAGATCGGGGCGGCCGCACCGGTACTGCTGATCGTGTTCCGCATGGTGCAGGGGCTGGCGGTCGGCGGCGAGTGGGGCGGCGCGGTACTCATCGCCACCGAGCACGCCAAGAAGGAACGCGGCTTCCTGTTCGGCGCGTTCGCGCAGCAGGGCTCGCCGGCGGGCCGCATCCTGGCGACGCTGTCGTTCCTCGCGGTCGGCCAGCTGCCGGATGACGCGCTGCTGAGCTGGGCGTGGCGGCTGCCGTTCCTGGCATCGGCGCTGCTGGTGATCGTCGGCCTGGTGATCAGGCTGAGCCTGGAGGAGTCGCCGGCGGTCGTCGCGATGCGGGCGTCCCAGCAGACTGTGAAGGTGCCGCTGGTCAGCCTGTTCCGGGGCAACACGAAAACCGTACTGGTCGGCGTGGGCGCCGCCCTCACTGTGTTCACGGTGGTCTACGCGAGAGATACCTTCGCGCTGTCCTGGGCGACAGCGGAAATCGGCCTGGCGAAGAACGACTTCCTCACGATCATTCTGATCGCCGGTGTGGTGCAATTCTTGGTGCAGCCTTTCGGGGCGGTGCTCGCCACCCGTTGGAATGTGCGGAAGGCCGTCACCCTGCTGCTCGTACTGCAATTGCCGACGCTGCCCTTGATGTTCGTTCTCGTCGGCACCGGGAATTGGACCCTCGCCATGCTGGGCGCGATGATCGCGACCATTCCGGACGTCATGTATTACGCGATCCTGGCGGGGATGTTCGCGCAGGCGTTCCCGGCGAACGTCCGCTACACCGGGATCTCGGCGACCTACGGGCTGGCGGGCGTCCTCGGTGGCCTGGCCCCGGTGATCCTGCAGTCCCTGCTCACCGCATCCGGATCGATCGCGCTGCCGATCGGGTTCGCGGTGCTGGTGAGCGTGGTGTCGCTGTTCGCCGCCCGGGCGTTCCTCACGCTGTCAGCGCGCCGCGCGGAGGAGTCCGACCGCCCGGCGCACCATGTCGCGCTGTAGATCAAGGAGTTGACCGTGCCTGCGAGCGAACCGAGCCCGAAGCCGACCGACACGACCTACACGACTCACAGCGGCGAAGCCCTGCAGAAGCTGCTGTATCCGCGGTCCATAGCGATCCTCGGCGCGTCGGACAATCCGACCAAGCTGTCCGGCCGCCCTGTGGAGTACCTGAAGCGGTTCGGGTTCGCCGGGCGGATCCTGCCGGTCAACCCCACCCGCGAGACCGTCCAGGGCCTGCCGGCCCACCGCAGCCTCGACGACGTCGACGTCGACATCGACCTGGCGATGATCATGCTGTCGGCGGAACGGACGGCCGACGCGGTACGGGCCTGCGGCCGGCGCGGCATCCCGGCCGCGATCGTGGGCGCCTCCGGCTTCGCCGAACTCGGCGACGAGGGCGCGGCGCTCCAGCGCGACCTGCGGGCGGCGATCGAGGAGAGCGGTGTACGCGTACTCGGCCCGAACTGCCTCGGCATGATCGGCGTACGGGACCGCGCGATGCCCACGTTCAGCTCGGCGCTGGATGAGGACGTACCGCTGCACGAGGGACCCGTGGCCTTCCTCAGCCAGAGCGGCGCGTTCGGCGGCTTCGTCTTCAACGAATCGCAGAACCTCGGCATCGGGATCTCGCACTATCTCAACACCGGCAACGAGGTCGACCTGTCGGTGGCCGAACTGCTGGACGGCCTGGTCCGCACCGACCAGACCCAGGTGGTACTGGCCTACCTGGAGGGCGTCACCGGCGGCCGCAGGCTGCTGGCGGCCGCCCGCGAGGCGCACGAGCGGGACAAGCCGATCATCGCCGTGAAGGTCGGGCGTTCGGCGGCGGGCGCGCGCGCAGCGCAGTCGCACACCGCGTCGCTGGCCGGGGAGGACGCGGTCTTCGACGGCGCGGCCCGGCAGTACGGCATCCTGCGGGTCGACGGCCCCGAGGAGATGCTCGACGCCGCCCAGCTCTTCGCCACCGGGCGGCGCGTCCGCGGGCGCGGGCTGACCAGCCTGTCCGTCTCCGGCGGGGCCGGCGCCCTGATGGCCGACTCGGGGGCGCAGTACGGCCTCGAGGTCCGCGCGTGGGACGAGACGTGGCAGCGGAAGATGGCCGCCGCCATCCCGGCGTACGGATCGCCGCGCAACCCGGTCGACCTCACCGGCACCCTCCTCGCCGAGCCGGACATCCTCCGCCGCGCGCTCCGGGTGGCCGTCGAGCACCCCGGTACCGACATGATCGCCGTGCTGCTCGGCTGCGCGGACAGCTGCGCCACGGAACTCATCGACGCCGTCGAAGAGGCCCACCGGTCCACCGACCGCCCCGTGGTCGTGGTGTGGACCGGCGGCAGCGGCCGGCCACGCCAGCGGCTGCGCGACCTCGGCATTCCCTGCTACACGGGCCCGGGCAGCGCCGCCGCCGCGCTCGGACTGCTCGCGGACTTCAGCCTGCGTCCCCCGCTGCCGCGACCGCAGCGCCCGGACGGCATCGACGACACCGCCGCGCGGTCCGTACTGAGCGCGGCGCGGGCCGCGGGACGTAGGCAACTCGACGAGTACGAGTCGACCCGGCTGATCGCCGCGTACGGCATACCCTGCGCCGCCTCCCGCCCGGTGGAGTCCGCCGAAGCGGCGGTGACCGCGGCGGCGGAGCTCGGCGGCCCGGTCGCGGTCAAGCTGCTGTCCGACCGGATCGGGCACAAGAGCGACATCGGCGGCGTGCGGCTCGGGCTCGGCGGCGCCGACGCCGATGCCGACGCCGACGCCGTACGTGAGGCCGCCGACGCCGTACGCGAGGCCGCCGACGACCTGTTCCGCATCGCCCGCGAGGCCGGCGTGGACGACGCCCGGCTGCTGGTCCAGCGGATGGCCGAGGCCGGCACGGAGCTGATCGTCGGGATCAAGCGCGACCCCGTGTTCGGCCCGGTCGTCGTGGTCGGCCTGGGCGGAGTACTCGTCGAGGCCCTCGCCGACAGCCGGGTCGCCGTCGCTCCGGTCGACACCGGCACCGCCCGGCGGCTGGTGTTGTCGCTGCGCGGCAGCCGGCTGCTCGGTGCGGTACGCGGCAAGCCGCCGCGCGACGTCGACGCGGCGGCGGAGACCATCGCGCGGCTGTCCTGGCTGGCCGCCGACCTGTCCGAGGACATCGCCGAGCTCGATGTGAATCCGCTGCTGCTGGCGGCGGAAGGGCGGGGCGCCGTCGCCGTCGACGCCCTGGCGGTACTCACCGGCCCGACCGAGACCGAATGAACGCCGGAAATCGAAACGAACGCCGGAATTCGGAATGAACGCCGGAATTCGGAATGAACGCCGGAATTCGGAATGCAGGAACGGAGAACGCCATGGAATCCACCGATTTCGAGGCCGTGCTCGACGCGGTGCGCCGCTTCGTGCGCGAGGACGTCGTCCCTCGTGAGGACGAGATCGAGGAGACCGACGCCATACCGGAGGACATCCGGCACAAGGCCGCCGAGATGGGCCTGTTCGGGTACACGCTGCCCGAGGAGTACGGCGGTCTGGGCGCGAATCTGTACGAGGACGCGCGGCTCGCATTCGAATTCGGTTACACCACCCCGTCCTTCCGCTCGATGTTCGGCACCAACAACGGCATCGCGGGCAAGGTACTGGTCAACGCCGGTACCGAGGAGCAGCAGAAGTACTGGCTGCCCCGGCTCGCCGAGGGGGCCGTCGCCTCCTTCGCGCTCACCGAGGCCGAGGCGGGCTCGGACCCGTCGGGCCTGACGACGCGCGCGGCGCGCGACGGCGACCAGTACGTCATCAACGGCGCGAAGCGGTTCATCACCAACGCCCCGCTGGCCGACCTGCTCGTCGTCTTCGCGCGGACCGACCCGGAGAGCCGCGGCACGAAGGGGATCTCCGTCTTCCTGGTCGAGGCCGGCCGGGACGGCGTCACCGTCGGTCCCAAGGACCGCAAGATGGGTCAGGCGGGCGCCTGGACCGCCGAGGTGTTCTTCGACGACGTACGCGTCGGCAAGGACGCGCTGATCGGCGGCGAGGAGGGGGCCGGCTTCGGCACCGCGATGAAGTCGCTCGTCCGCGGCCGGGTGCACATCGCCGCGCTGTGCGTCGGCATGGCCCAGCGGATCCTGGAGGAGTCCGTCGCCCACGCGGCCGCCAACAAGCAGGGCGGCAAGCCGATCGGCGAGTTCCAGCTGGTCCAGGCGATGCTCGCGGAGATTCAGACCGGGGTACTGGCCGGCCGCGCGATGGTCCTCGACGCCGCGCGCAAGTACGACTCCGGCGAGGACCGCAGGATCGCGCCCTCGGCCGCCAAGCTCTTCTGCTCCGAGATGGTCTCCAAGGCCGCCGACCTCGCCGTGCAGATCCACGGCGGCATGGGTTACATGCGCGGCACGGTCGTGGAGCGCTGCTTCCGCGACGCCCGGCTGTTCCGCATCTACGAGGGCACCAGCGAGATCCAGAAGCTGATCATCGGCAAGAACCTGATGCGGGGAGCGAAGTGAGGCACGACCCCGCCGGACTGGAGGAGCCTCGGGGGCGGGACGCCCGGCGCTCCCGCCCGCTCAGTGGCATGAGGATCATCGAGATCTCCAGCTACGTGGCGACCCCGCTGAGCGGGATGACGCTGGCCCAGCTGGGCGCCGACGTGATCCGGATCGAGTCGGTCGGCGGCGCCCCCGACCGCACCCGTTGGCCGCTGGCCGACAGCGGGACGAGCCTGTACTGGTCGGGGCTGAACAAGGGCAAGCGGGCCATCGAGGTGGACCTGTCGTCCGAGCGGGGACGGCGGCTCGTCGCCGATCTGATCGTCGGCGGCGGGCGCCGCGGCGGGATCGTGATCAGCAACTCCGAGCGGAACCCGGACCTGACCTACGAGGCGCTGCGGGCGCGCCGGCCCGACCTGATCCACGTACTGCTGACGGGTCGCCGGGACGGCGGCACCGCGGTGGACTACACTGTCCAGGCGGCGACCGGATTCCCGCTGGTGACCGGCCCGGAGGACGCGGCACGGCCGGTGAACCACCTGCTGCCCGCGTGGGACGTCGCCGCCGGGCTGTACCTCGCGACCGGACTGCTGGCCGCCGAACGGCACCGCCTGCTGACGGGCGAGGGGCAGCAGGTACGGGTCGCCCTGGAGGACGTCGCCCTGGCGACCGCCGGAAACCTCGGTTACCTCGCCGAGGCGCAGCTGAACAGCGCGCCACGTGAACGCATCGGCAACTACGTCTACGGCACCTTCGGCCGCGACTTCACCACCGCCGACGGCGAGCGGCTGATGATCGTGGCGCTCACACCCCGGCACTGGCGGGGCCTGCTCACCGCGACCGGCCTCACCGACGTGGTGTCCGCGCTGGCGGCCGCGCTCGGGGCGGACTTCGACGAAGAGGCGGAGCGTTACCGGCACCGCGCGCTGCTCGGCGACCTGCTCGCGAGCTGGTTCACGACGCACACCTTCCCCGAAGCGGAGGCGGCACTGCGGACGACCCGCGTGCTGTGGTCGAAGTACCGGACCTTCACCGACCTCGCCGCCGACGGCGCGCGCCTGTTGCGCCAGAACCCGCTGATGGCGCAGGTACGACAGCCCGGCATCGGCAGACACTGGGCACCCGGATCGCCCGTCGTGATGGCCGGCGAGCAGTCGCAGCCGGAGGTCTCGCCACAGGTGGGCCAGCACACCGAGGAAGTACTGCGCACCGAACTCGCCCTGTCAACAGATGACTTGGCGATGCTGCACGAGAACGGCGTCATCCGGACACACGACGACGAGCACGACGACGAGCACGACGACGAACACGGCGACGAACAGGACGCGGTCCAACGAACGAGGGAAGTTGATCACCATGGCGCTACTTGCTGACAAGACCGCAATCATCACCGGCGGTGCCCAGGGCATCGGTCTCGCGATCGCCGAGCTGTTCGTCAAGGAGGGCGCGAAGGTCGTACTCGGCGACCTGAACGTGGCTGCCGCCGAGGCGGCGGCCAAGGGGCTCGGCGGTCCCGCGGTGGCCAGGGCGGTGCGGTGCGACATCACGGACGCCGCCGAGGTGGACACGCTCATCCAGGCGGCACTGGACGCCTTCGGTTCGCTGGACGTCATGGTCAACAATGCCGGGATCACCCGCGACGCGACGCTGCGGACGATGACCGAGGAACAGTTCGACCAGGTCATCGACGTGCACATCAAGGGCACCTGGAACGGCACCCGCAAGGCGGCCGCGGTCATGCGCGAGCAGAAGCGCGGCGCGATCGTGAACATCTCCTCGCTGTCCGGCAAGGTCGGCATGGTCGGCCAGACCAATTACTCCGCCGCCAAGGCCGGCATCGTGGGCCTCTCGAAGGCCGCCGCCAAGGAACTGGCGCACCACGGTGTACGGGTCAACGCCATCCAGCCGGGCCTGATCCGTTCGGCCATGACCGAGGCCATGCCGCAGAAGGCGTGGGACCAGAAGATGGCCGAGATCACGATGCAGCGCGCCGGAGAGCCGGGCGAGGTCGCCTCGGTCGCGGCGTTCCTGGCCTCCGACCTGTCCTCGTACATGACCGGGACGGTGCTGGAAGTGACCGGCGGACGGTTCATGTGACACCGGCCCTGTCCGTCTCAGACCGGCCCTGTCCGTCCTCGACCCGCCACGGAGGCATCAACCATGCGTGCGGCAGTGATGCGTGAAGCAGTGATTTGCGAGCCCGTCCGTACCCCCATCGGCAGGTTCGGTGGTTCCCTGAAGAGTCTGAGCGCGGCCGAGCTGGGGACGGTCGCGCTGCGGGGGCTCCTCGCGCGTACCGGCATCGACCCGGCCGCGATCGACGACGTCATCCTCGGCAACTGCTACCCGAGCAGCGAGGCGCCCGCCATCGGCCGGGTCGTCGCCCTGGACGCGGGCCTGCCGATCACCGTGCCCGGCATGCAGGTCGACCGGCGCTGCGGCTCAGGGCTGCAGTCGGTACTGCAAGCGGCCATGCAGGTGCAGTCCGGCGTCAGCGAACTGATCGTCGCCGGTGGCGCGGAGAGCATGAGCAACGTCGCCTTCTACGCCACCGACATGCGGTGGGGCGTCAAGGGCCAGGGCGTGACGCTGCACGACGGGCTGGCCCGGGGCCGCGCCACCGCGGGCGGCCGGAATTACCCGGTGCCCGGCGGGATGCTGGAAACCGCGGAGAACCTGCGCCGCGAGTACGGCATCGACCGCGAGGAACAGGACCGGCTGGCGGTGACCTCGCACCGGCGGGCCGTCGCCGCGCAGACCTCCGGGGTGTTCGCCGAGGAGATCGTCCCGGTGCCCGTACGGACGAAGAAGGGCGAGACCGTCGTCGGCACGGACGAACACCCGCGCGCCGACGCCTCGATGGAGACCCTCGGCGCCCTGCGCCCGGTACTGGGCAAGCAGGACCCGGAGTCCACCGTGACCGCGGGCAACGCCAGCGGCCAGAACGACGCCGCCGCCGTGTGCGTCGTCACCCACCCCGAGCGTGCCGAACAGCTCGGCCTGCGCCCGCTGGTGCGCCTGGTGTCGTGGGGCGTGGCCGGAGTGGCCCCGAAAATCATGGGCATCGGCCCGGTCCCCGCCACCGCCGTCGCGCTGGAGCGGGCGGGCCTGAAGATCTCCGATCTGGACCTGATCGAACTCAACGAGGCGTTCGCCGCGCAGGTGCTCGCCTGCACCCGCGAATGGGACTTCGGCGAGGCCGACTTCGCGCGGCTGAACGTCCATGGTTCGGGCATCTCGCTGGGCCACCCGGTCGGCGCGACCGGCACCCGCATTCTCGCCACCATGGCCCGCGAAATGCACCGCCGCGACGCGCGGTACGGCCTGGAGACCATGTGCATCGGCGGCGGCCAGGGCCTCGCCGCGATCTTCGAGCGGGTGAGCGCCTGACACCGCATGCTTTGGAGGTAAGGAGCAGTATGGGAGGGCGGGCAAGCCCCTCCCATACTGCTTTCCCGTCACCCCGTCAGAGCCCGGCAACGCCCGGATCGGCCGCGACCCCGCGGAAGTACTCCCGGGGGTTGGGCACGAGTCTGCGCTCCTTCAGGTCCAATATCCCGCCCACGTTGAACACTTCGGCCACGAGGGTGCCGTCGGGGCGGGTCATGGTCTGTTCCACGCGGAAGGACTTGCCCTCCCCGAAGACGAAGGCGCAGCTGATGTCGACGTCGTCGCCGGCGACCACTTCACGGTGGTATTTGATCGTGCTCTCCAGGCTGACCGGGCTGACCCCCTTCGCCAGCAGGTCGCTCTGGTGGATGCCCGCCGCCCGCAGCAGCTCCCACCGCGCGTGCTCCGCGTGCGCCAGGTACACGTTGGCGTTCAAATGCCCCTGTGCGTCGGTCTCGTAGACGCGAACGGTGATTCGGACCGTGAATGATTTCGTCATGCGCACACTCTCTCTCACCCTGTAGGCGCGCTGGTGCGAGAGCGGCGGCGACGCACGGCGAGAGTTGTGCCGGCGATGGCCAGGAAGGCGGCGGCGCCGATGCCGAGCGGGAGCAGGGGAGTGGAGGAGGAAGAGGGGACCTGGGCGGGGCGATTGGGGTGGTGAGGAGCCGCTGCGGCGTGGACCGGGTGGACCGGAGGGATTGGGCCGGTCGAGGACACCGAGCCGTCCTCGGCGAGCAGGACCTGCTTGTTGTTCGGGTGGGTGAAGTCGAACATCGAGGTCAGGGGGTTGGCGCGGGCGTCGAAGGAGGCGTCGCCGAGGCGGCCCGTGTGCCAGTTGTCCTCGATGAAGCGGGTGATCGAGGTCTGCTCGGTCGGGGTGTGGTCGATGTGGTTGACCTTGCTGTACGGGGAGATGACCAGGAGCGGCTGGCGCGGGCCGGGGCCGCAGCGGTCGGCGTAGCCGCCGTCGGTCGCCGGGGCCTCGCGGCAGGCCGCCGCGTCCGTCGGCTGTCCGTTGTCGTTGGGGCTGCCGTCCTTGGAACCGTTGCGCGGCTTCGGGTACACGTGGTCGTACCAGCCGTCGGAGTCGTCGTACGCCACGACGATCGCGGTGTCCTTCCACTGCGCCGACTTCTGGACGCGGTTGATCTCGTCGATGAGGAAGTGCTGCTCGTCGGTGGGGGAGGAGTTACCGGCGTGCGCGTCCCGGTACGCCGGTGCCTTCACGAAGCTGACGGCCGGGAGCGTGCGGTCCTTCAGCGCGGCGTGCAGGTCGGTGAGGTCGTAGTTGTGATTGGCGCGGCCCGCGTGGCCGATCTCGGCTGTGTTGCGCGGCGCCAAGTGGTGCGGGTTGGCGGTGGACTTGTAGTACGCGAAGGGGTTGTGGTGCGGGCTGTAGTCCTCGACCGCCTGGCCGCCCGCGTTGGTGTGCGTGACGGGGACGCACTGCGCGTAATGACCCTTCTTGCCGTCCCACGCCGTGCCCGGCCGGAAGCCGCCCTGGAACCAACCCCAGCTGACGTGCCGGGAGTTCAGCAGATCACCGATGTTGTTCCCGGTCATCTCGCCCAGGTTGTTCCCGCTGGTGTGGTCCTTGTCCGAGCAGTCGTCGTACGCCGGGTCCGGGTCGTGCGTCATCGTGCCGACGCCCTTGGCGTCCGGCGAGGAGACGACCCCGGGGTCGGGCTTGTCGGTCCGCTGGGGGTGTTCGGTGCTGGAGTGGGGATCGGTGGTGACGATGCCGTGGGTCTGCCCGGACACCAGGTTGATGGCGCCGGGGGTGGACGGGCCGTACGTGGAGCTGAACGAGCGGTCGCTGAGCGCGTAGTGCTGCGCGTAGTTCCACATCGCGGTGACGGTGTTGCCGTCGTAGTAGTCCATCACCAGGCCCGGCTCGCCGAACAGGCCGCCGGAGCACTTCCCCGAGTCGGTGTTCTCCACGAACTTGTCGGCCTTACCGCCGTGGTAGGCGTACTGCTCCGGGCTGTAGTCGTGCTTCTGGTCGCAGGTCATCGCCTGCTCCGGGGTCAGCCGCTTGGGCCGGTACTGGTTGGGATTCTTGTCCAGCAGCCCCGCGGTGCGCAGGTTGTCGATGTCCTTCGGGGTGTCCTTGGCCGGTGTGAATTTCGTGCCGTCGGTGTTCGCGGCCTCGGGGTAGGTCGCGAAGTAGTGGTCGAAGGAGATGTTCTCGTCGAAGAGCACGACGAGGTGTTTGATGGGGGTGGACGTACTGGTGTGCCTGCCTGCGCCGGCGGCCGGGGCCGCTCCCGCGGGCGCCGCCGTGCCGCAGACCCCGAGGGCCGCCGCCCCCAGCAGCGCCGCCCATCTGAGTCCGCCGCGGCCGCCCGGCCGCCGTGCGGCCTTCCCTGCCCTGCTCATCGCCTGTCCCCTTCCGTTTCCTAACACCGTGAACCGTCGGTCGTCCGTACCTCGCTCACGCGCTCAGGCCAGCAGCGTCCGCCCCAGCCAGTCGTCGCGGTCCCGCACGCCCGGCAGCGCGTAGAAGTAGCCGCCGCCGAACGGAGTGATGTAGTCGGTCAGCGGCTCGCCCGCCAGCCGTTTCTGTACGGTGACGAACTGCCGCTCCAGGTCCTGCTGGTAGCAGCAGAACAGCAGCCCCATGTCGAGGTTGCCGTTCGCGTCCGTGCCCCGGTCGTAGTTGTAGGCGCGGCGCAGCAGGCGCTGGTCCTCGGTGTCGCGCGCACGCGGGTTGGCCAGCCGGATGTGCGCGTCGAGGGGGATCGAGTCGCCCTTGGGATCCAGCGCGTACCGGGGCGCGTCGTGCTCGTGGGTACCGTCGAGCGGCGCCCCGGTGTCCCGGGCGCGGCCGAACATCCGCTCCTGCTCGGTGAGCGAGACCCGGTCCCAGAACTCCACCAGCATCCGGATCAGCCGTACGACCTGGTAACTGCCGCCGGCCGCCCAGTCCGGCTCGCCGGTGCCCCGGCCGACCCAGACCAGCCGGTCCATCGCCCGCCGGTCGCGCACGGACGGATTGGCCGTACCGTCCTTGAAGCCCATCAGGTTCCGCGGTGTACCGCTCGGCCGCGGCGGCGAGGAGAATCCGTCCAGCCGCCAGCGCACCTGCATCGCGCCGCGGGTGTGCCGGGCGAGGTCGCGCAGCCCGTGCAGTACGGCGTCGGTCTCCGGCGCGCACAGCTGCACGCTGAGGTCCCCGTGGCACCACTCGGGCCGCAGGTCGTCGTCGGGGAAGGTCTCCATGGGCCGCAGCCGCCGCGGCTTGCGCGCGGCCAGCCCGTACCGGCCGTCGAAGAGCGAGGCGCCGACGCCCACGGTCACGGTGAGCCCGGTGGGCGGTACGTCGGGCCCGAGCACTCCGGAGTCGGCGGGCGGCGCCGTGATGCCCAGGGGCGCGGGGGAGCCGCCGGTGGTCAGGAACCGGGCACGCTCGGTCAACGTGCGCAGCAGCGCGGCCAGTTCGTCCCGCCCCTCCGCCAGCACATCGAACGCCACGAAGGCGGTGCTGCGCTGCGGCGGCGTGAGGATGCCGGCCTGGTGCGGGCCGTGGAAGGGGGCGGTGCGCGGGGCGGTTCCCGCAGTCCCCTCAGTTTCTGGGGCTGCCGAGGCGACGGCACCACCGACGGCCGCGCCCCCGAGCCCGGCAGCCGCCGCGCCATAGAGAAATCGCCGCCGCACCAGTCCACGATCCGCACCGCCACCCGACCTGGTGCCCCCGGTACCCCCGGCACCCCCAGCACTCCCGGACCGTCCAGTACTCGTCCCGCTCACGAAACCGTCCTCCGCACATCGAGCACCGCGGCCACATCGGCCAGCCGCTCGACGAGATCCCCGAACGCCCCGTTCAGCCGCTCCCGCTGCGCACGGGAGAGCCGGTCCAGCGGCACCCACCGACCACTCGCGCCGCCGCCCCCGACTTCCTCCATCTGCTTCCCCGCCCGCTTCAACCCCCGCTCAATTACCGGCAGTTCAGGTGCACGGTGCTTCAACAGGGGTCGCAACCGGTTCAGTACAGCGCGGGTGCCGTCGAGGTTGGCGCGGGCGGTCGCGAGATTGCTGCCACTGCCGTAGTCCGTACGGCCGGTCAGCTCGAACTGCACGGTGTTCTCCAGGATTTCGTGGGCGCGCAGCCCGACATCGAGCGGGTCCATCCGGGCGTCGGCCCAATCGCGCCGCAGCGCCCGCACGTCCGTGGCGAGCCGCTTCGCCGGGCCGCGCAGACCGGCCGCTGACTCGCCGTGCCACAGGCCGTACTCCACGCGGTGGAAGCCGGTGAAGTGCCGGTCGTGGACGCCGCGCGCGAGCCCGGCCGTGGTGCCGTTGATCGCGGCGTCGGCGTCCCCGAACGTCCCGTACGCCGCGCCCATCCGCTCGTACACCAGGTGCGCGGTCAGCCAGGCGGCGCGCGCCCCGGCCAGGTCGCCGCGGTCGACCGTGGCCGCCAGCGCGTCCGTACGCGTCACGAGCTCACCCATCCGGCCCCGCACCCACCTCTGGTAGTCCAGCGTGGGCGGGATCAGGTCGTGGACGCTGACCGGGGTGGCGGCCGGCCCGCCGGGCCCCTCGGCGCCCGTCACCCGGCGCGCGGGCCCGCGTACCGCGCCGGCATCGTCCGGGATACAGGTGAACGCGTACGTGCCATTGCCCAGGTCTGCGCGGAGCGGCCGGGTCGCGCCGGGCGCCAGCCCCTCGACCTCGCCGTGCACCGCGCCGGTCGCCACGTCCTTGAGGTACACCTCGGTCGGCACCGTACCGGTGTTGCGCAGATCGAAGACCTGCACCCCGGCGCGTGGCCGGCCCCAGCCGCCGCCGCAGCCGCCGGGCGAGACCTCGATGCTGGTGTGCCGCAGTCCGTCGGAGGCGGCACGCCGGACGCCGACCCCGGGGGAGTGGCCGCCCGCCGCACTGAACAGACCCCCCGCGATGGCCACGACGACCGCCACCGCCGTGACCACCACGGCCACGATCGCCACGGACCTCGCGGACGCTCGTGACATCTCTGGGATCTCCTCACGCTCTCGACGCGCACCCTCCTTGACGTGCACACACCCGGGACAGTCAGCCAGAGAACTCCCCGCCACCCCAGCCCTCCCCTGCGGATTTTCTGGAGACTTGGCGCAAAGTTGGCTGAGGTAAAAATGAGGGGACGAACGGGCGGGAGAGCCGAGGAGGGGGAGAGACATGCTGGTCGAGGAGAGCGTCCGGGTGAACGGTATCGATGTGCGGTACCGGGTCGCCGGGGACGGGCCCGCTGTGGTGCTGGTGCATGGGCTGGGGGAGGACGGTGGGGTGTGGGAGCGGCAGCAGCGGGCGGTTGCGGGGTGGCGGACGTACGCGTACGACCTGCGGGGGCATGGTGGGAGCGGGGTCGGGGCTGCGGAGGGGAGTCTCGACCAACTGCGGGACGATCTGCTGGAGTTCCTGCGGCGGGTGTCGGGGCCGGCTGTGTGTGTCGGGTTCTCGTTGGGGGGTGCGATTGTGCTGGCCGCGGCGGCGGTCGCGCCCGGGCTGGTCACGGGGGCTGTGGTGTTCGGGACCTCCACGGTGGTCGGGAGAGCCGCGGTGGAGTTCTACGAGGAGCGGATCCGGCTGGTGCGCGCCGGGGACCGGGAGCGGCTGGCGGCGGTGATGCGGGCGGACACGGCGGCCGCGCTGCACGGTGCGGAGGCGGAGGCGGATGTGGATGCGGATGTTGATGTGGATGCGGTGACCGCGCGGCGGATGGCGGCCATTGGGGACGGGGCCGGGTACGCGAACGCGGCCGCCGCGATGGCCGGGCTGCGGGAGCGGCCGCTGACCCCGGCGCTCGCCGCTATTACGTGTCCCGTCGTGGTCGTCGGGGCCGAGCGGGACGCCTTCTGTCCGCGCAAGGCCGCCGAGATCATGCTCGACGGACTCAAGGGCGCGGCGGGTGAGGTGCGGTACGAGGAGATTCCGGCGGCCGGACATCTGATGAATGCCGTGCAGCCGGCGGCGGTCACGGCTCGGCTGACGGCGGCCCTGGAGTCCATGGGGTGAGGGGGCGCCTCACCGCCGGGACCGCGGGGTGCGGTCCCGGCGGGCGGGCGGCCACCGCCCTGTTTACGAGAACTTCGGCATGTCCCCCGTCGTCGTCCCCATGTCGATCACGGAGAAGCTCGCGCCCTGCTGGTCGGAGACGGCGGCGAAGCGGCCGAAGGGGCTGTCGTGCGGGCCGAAGTGCACCTGGCCGCCGAGCTTGGTGATCCGGGCGATGGCCTCGTCGCAGTCGTCGACGGCGAAGTACGGGTTGATGTGCGGGGGCAGCCCGGCCGGGAAGTCCTCGGTCATCTTCATCCGGCCGAGGGTGGCGCCACCGTCCAGCTCGTAGAGCTTGAAGTCGACGGCCTCGTCCCGCATCTTCTGCACGCCGTACGAGAAGAGCGCGGGGAAGAACGCGTCCGCCTGCTCGGCCTCGCGGGTGGTGATCTCGGCCCAGCAGTACGAGCCGGGCTCGCCCTGCTTCTCGAAGCCCCGGTGGGTGCCGGGCTGCCAGAGGCCGAAGGTGACGCCGGCGGGGTCGGCGGCGATCGCCATGTGCCCGAAGTCCCCGACGGCCATGGGGTCGATGACGATCCGTCCGCCGAGGTCGCGGACCTTGCCCGTGGCCGCCTGGAGGTCGGACGAGGCGAAGAACAGACACCAGGCGGTCGGCCAGTCCTGCCCTGGCATCTTGGGCGAGAGGCCGGCGACCGCCTTTCCGCCGGAGTACGCCTGGGTGTAGTTGCCGAACTCCGCCGAGCTCTCGCCGAAGGTCCAGCCCAGCACTTCGCCGTAGAAGGTCTTCGCCGCCTCCAGGTCGGGGAACGAAGCGTCGATCCAGATGGGGGTGCCCTCAGGTGTGACGGCCATGGCTGCCTTCCTCTGTACGGCCTCTGCGAGGCGTCCGCTGTGGAGGTCTTGTCCGGCTTGCCACGCTATTCAGTGATCTTGCTTGCGTCCGGCCAAATATTCGAACGTACGGTCAATTCTCGAATTCACTCGGGAGGGTGCGTGGCCGCCCGGGAGCGCACGGTCGGCCCGACCGGCAGCCCGTTCCTCAGCCCAGCTCCAGGCTCGTCACCCCGAAGACGTTCGCCGTGGCCACGGGCCGGACGGGGCCGGTGTACATGCGGGCCGTGGCGAAGGACGGGGTGAGGCCGAGGGAGGTGGCCAGCGCGGTGGCTTCCGGGTTGGCCTCGGGGACGTCGACGGCGAAGGGGGCGCCGTCCAGGTCGGCGGTGAGCCCGTCGAGCAGCGCCCGGGCGTCGTCGGCGGTGTCGGCGAAGAGCGGGCCGACGCGGTGGGCGTCGCGGCCGGGGCGGATCACGCCGTAACCGGTCACCCGCCCGTCGACGACGCGGGCGAGCGCCCGATGGCCCTCGGTGGTGAGCCAGTTGCGCAGGAAGCGCGGGCGGTCGGCGGGGTACCGGGCGCTGTCGTACGCGAGGATCGCGTCCAGCCCCGCGGCCTCGGCCGGGACGACGTGCGCGGGGGCCGGGCGGCCGGCCGGCAGCGAGCCGCCGTACCGGCTGGTGCGGTAGGCGAGTTCGAAGCCGGAGCGGCGGTAGTTGTCCTGCTGGGCCGGTACGCCGTCCAGGCCGACGGTGCGCTCCCCGGCGTGTGCGAGCGCGGTCTTCCAGGTGGTGAGGCCGTGGCCGCGGCCGCGCTGGTCCGGGCGGACGAGGTAGAAGCCCAGGAAGGCGTAGTCCGGGCTGTAGTTGACGACGGAGATGGCGGAGACCGGTTCGCCGTCGATCCGGCCGAGGAAGAAGCCGTCGGGGTCCTGGGTGAAGAAGCAGGCGGCGTCGGAGAGGCCCGGATTCCAGCCCTCGGCCGCGGCCCACTCGCTCACGAGCTTCCAGTCCTCCGGCGTGGCTCGCGTGACGACGAGCTGGTCAGGGGCCTGACGGGGCATTGCGATGTCCTTTCCGGCGGAGAACGGGCCGCGCCGCGGCCCACGGTGCGGGCCATCCTTCCCGATCCGTACGCCCGTATCCAGCGAGGGAAGTGGCCGCGGTCAGGGGCGAAAGAAGGGTCAAGTAGGGGAACGGCTAAGGAAAAGAAAGGAAAAGGGAGGGTCAAGTGCCTGGATCGGGTGGATTGCGATGTGCAAGCAGGCGGGGTGGAGCGCTAGCATGGGAATTGGTTGTCTGGGGCAACCAAATTCCCGGGGCGGGGGAGCTCACTTGTGCCGGGTGCGCCGCCGTGCGCCGTGCCGGCCCTGGGCACCACCGACCAACGGAGTACCACCACCGGGGCGCGGGGACGAGCGCGCCGGTGACGAGAGGACGATTCATGCCTGCCGAGGCAGCCGTAACCCCGACCACCCCCACAACCCCCCACGAAGACCAGGGCAGTTCACCGGAGGCCGACTTCCGTACCTACGTCGAGGACATCCTCGACGCGCTGGCGGCCGACCCGGAACGTGAGCTCCTGGTGTACGGCGACCGCCGGCTGACCGCGGGCGAGTTCCACGACCTGGTGCACCGCACGGCGCACGCCATGTCCGCGCAGGGCATCGAGCGCGGCACCACCGTCACACTGCTCAGCGGCAACCTCCCCGAGGCCATCGCCGCGCGCTACGCCGCCAACCTGGCCGGCTGCCGGGTCAACCACCTGTACAACAAGCTCTCCGCCGACGTGCAGGCCAACATCGTCCGCGACGTGGAGACCCGCGCGCTGATCGTCGACCCGCGGCTGGCCGACCGCGCCGCCGAGCTGGTCGAGCGCGCGCCCGTGCCGACCGTGCTCACCCTCGGCGAGGCCAAGCGCGAGATAGGCCGGGACCTGCTGGCGCTCGGCGCCGAGCAGCCCGCCGAGCCGTTCGTGACCCGGGCCCTGCCGGACGACATCTGCACCATCCGGCACACCGGCGGCACCACCGGCCACCCCAAGGGCATCGTCACCACCTTCGAACAGTTCAACCGCATGCGCCGGATGATGCACGACGCGCAGGAGGCGGAGTACGCGCCGAAGCAGCTGGTGTGCACCACCATCGCGCACGCCGCCGGGATGCTCGCCGACGTCATGTTCCTCAGCGGCGGAACCGTCGTACTGCACGACGACTTCGACCCGGCCGAGGCGCTCGCCACGGTCGAGCGCGAGGGCATCACGCACCTCTTCCTGCTGCCGCCGCTGGTCTACCAGCTGATGGACCACCCGGACTCCGAGCGCCGCGACCTCTCCAGCCTGCGCGCCCTCACCTACGGCGGCTGCCAGTCCTCGCCCGCCCGTATCGCGGACGCGGTCCGCCGCTTCGGCAAGGTGCTCGTGCAGTTCTACGGGCAGAACGAGGCCGGCGGCATCAGCGTGCTGCCCGCCGACGAGCACGACCCGGAGCGCCCGGAGCGGCTGCGCTCGGCCGGCAGGATCCTGCCCGGCGTCGAGGTGGCCATCCGCGACACCGACGGCAAGGACCTGCCGGCCGGCGAGCTGGGCGAGATCTGCGTCCGGTCGGCCGGCACGATGACCGGGTACTGGAAGCAGCCGGAGCTGACCGCCGAGGTGCTGCGGGACGGCTGGCTGCACACGGGTGACGTGGGCTTCGTCGACGAGGAGAACTACATCACCGTCGTCGACCGGATCAAGGACATGATCGTGGTCGTCGGCGGCCATGTGTACACCACCGAGCTGGAGGACCTGCTCAACTCGCACCCGAAGGTGCTGCAGAGCGCGGTCTTCGGCGTCCGGGACGCGGACAACATGGAGCAGGTGCACGCCGCGGTCGTGGCCGCCCCGGACAGCGGCGTCGAGGCGGAGGAGCTGCGCGCCGCGGTGCGCGAAAAGCGCGGCGCGATGTACGAGCCGGCCCACATCACCTTCGTCGACGCGCTGCCGCTGACGGACGCGGGCAAGCCGGACAAGAAGCTGCTCCGGCAGCAGGCGGAGCAGGCGCAGGCCGTCTAGCGGACCGCGCGGGCGGGTGCCGAGGCGCCCGCCCGCGCGGCTCTCACGCGTCCGGGTACACCGCCACTCGCACCGCCCGCGGCCCGTGCATTCCCTGGATCATCGCCGACTCGATGTCACCGGACCGGCTGGGCCCGGTGACCAGTTGCATCCCCGACGGCATGGGGTCGAGCCGGCCGAGCGCCGCGATCAGTTCCGCGTAGTCACCGTACAAACGCGAGAGCGGCACGATCGCGAGGTGGGTGCCGGGCAGGACGGCCGTGCCGCGCGGGCGGCCGGGCGCGGGGCCGAGCGCGAGGGTCCCGGTGTCCGCCGCGGCGCCGAGCACACCGGTGACGCCTACCTCGGCGTCCCACGGGTCGGCGGGCCGCTCCCCGGCCAGCTCCAGGCCCTTCAGATCCGGGTGGTCGTCCACGAGCGCCGGGCGGTCGCCCGCCCAGCGCCGGATCAGCGACAGCGCCTCGTCGTGCGAGGCGGCGAGCTCGGCCAGCCCGCCGGCCGCCGCCAGCCGCTCCCGGAAGAGCTCCGCCAACTCCCCGTTCATCCCTGCCTCCTGGTGCCCGACGGCGTCTTCGTACGGTCCCGGAACCACCTGCGGAAGGCGCCCGCCTCGCGCAGCGCGGGCAGCGCGCGGCCGCGTGCCCAGCCGCGTCCGGGTCCGGGCAGCCGGGCCAGTACCCGGTCCGGGAGCAGCCGGCCCGCCAGCCGGGCCGCCGCCATCGTGGCCCGGAAGCCGGTCTCCGTACGCCATGCCAGCGACCAGGCGCGCCAGCCGGCGCGGGACACCGATGCGGTGGGCTGTGCGCGTTCGTGTTCCGCGCGGAGGTTCACCAGCAGGTCGGGGATCGGGATCTTGACCGGGCAGGCGTCATGGCAGGCGCCGCAGAGCGAGGAGAGGAAAGGCAGGTCGGAGTCGCTGCCCGGCTCACCGAGCAGCGGGCTGAGGACGGCGCCGATCGGGCCGCCGTACACCGCGCTGTACGGGTGGCCGCCGCCCACCGTCCGGTACACCGGGCAGGCGATCTGGCAGTTGCCGCAGCGGATGCAGGCGAGCACTTCCTCCTGCGGAGTGCCGAGCGCCTTCGTACGGCCGTTGTCGAGGATGACCAGGTGCAGCTGCTCCGGGCCGTCGCTCTCGCCCTCGCGGCGCGGCCCGTTGACGAGCGTCTGGTAGACGGAGACGCGCTGCTTGGTGGCCGCGTCGCAGAGCAGCGGGATGAGGACGCCGAGGTCGGCGAAGCGCGGGATGACCTTCTCGACGGTCATCACGGCGACGTGGATACGCGGCTGTGAGGTCACCATGTCGGCGTTGCCTTCATTGGTGACGATGGCGAGGGTGCCGGTGTCGGCGGCCGCGAAGTTGACGCCGCTGATGCCCATGCCGGCGGCCTTGAAGTCGGCGCGCAGCCTGGTACGCGCGAAGGCCGCCAGGTCGTCCGGGTCACCTGACACCTCGTCACCGGCCAGCTGTCCAAAGAGATCCGCCACGTCCTGCCGGGACTTGTGCAGCGCGGGCGCGACGATGTGACTCGGCCGCTCGTCGGCCAGCTGGACGATGTACTCGCCCAGGTCCGTCTCGACCACCTCGATGCCCTGCGCGGTGAGATGGGTGTTGAGGTGGATCTCCTCGGTGGCCATCGACTTGGACTTCACCGCGAGGCGTACGCCGTTCTCCCGGGCGATCTGCTCGATGGCGGCGCGCGCGTCGGCGGGCGTGGCGGCCCGGTGCACCACGCCGCCGTTGCGCTCGACGTTCCCGGTCAGCTGTTGGAGGTACTTCTCCAGGTCGGGCAGGGTCTCGCGGCGGATGGCCGCGCCGCGTTCGCGCAGCCCGGCCACCTCGGGAGTCCAGGTGCCGACGTGCCGTTCCCCGTCCAGGGCGGCGAGGCGGTCGTGGGTGGGGCGCGCTGTGGGGACGGTCAGCGCGTCGCGGGTGATGAGGGGGAGCGGGCGGCGGTGTGGCGGGATGTCGCCGGCCGCCCACTCGGGCCGGTCGGGACGGATGCGCTCGCGCCCGGCGAGCGCCGAGGAGCGCTGCTCGGTCATGCGGGCACCTCCGTCGCGGTGCCCGGTCGCGCGGGCACCTCCGTCGGGACGAGCGCGTCGCGTACCAGCTCCGCGAGGTGACGGGTGCGGACCGGCGGCCCGGCCTTCCGCGCCCGGCTGTCCAGGTGCAGCAGGCAGCCCGGGTCCGCCGAGACCAGCCAGTCGGCGCCGCTCGCCGCGGCCGTACCGAGCTTGGTGTCGGCCATCGCCACCGACACGTCGGGGAACTTCGCCGCGAAGGTGCCGCCGAAGCCGCAGCAGGTGTCGCAGCCCGCCATCTCCCTCACCTCCAAACCATCGATGCGGCCGAGCAGTTGGCGGGGCGTACGCCGCTCGCCGAGTGTGCGGGCCATATGACAGGAGTCGTGGTACGTGACCGAGCCGCGCAGCCGGAGCTTGAGTTCCGCGCCGTACGCCATGACGAACTGGCTGAACTCATAGGTGCGTTCGACGAGCGCGCGCTGATCGGAGGTGGGTTCGCGGAGCCGGTCGAGGTGGTGGTGCAGGTAGGCGGCGCAGGAGCCGGAAGGGGTGACCACCGCGTCGTACGGTGCGAAGATCCGCAGCCAGCGGTCGAGCAGTGCGCCGGCCTCCGCCGGGTGCCCGGAATTCAGTGCGGGCTGGCCGCAGCAGGTCTGGCCGCGCGGCAGCTCCACCCTGACGCCCATCGCCTCCAGTACCTCCACCGTGGCGCGTGCCGGGCCGCCCGCGGCCAGATCGCCCATGCACGAGGTGAACAGCGCCACCCGCGCCGGGGGCCGGGTATCCGTCTCCGTCATGCGACTCCTCCGTATCGGACAGTCTCAGGCAACTCATGCCATCACCGACTCCACCCGCCGGGCCGTGTCCCGTACCGCGTCCGCCAGCGCCAGTACCTCCTCGCGGCTGATGACGAAGGTCACCGTGGAGACGCTGACCGCACCGACCGTGCGGCCGTCGGGGGTGTGGACGGGCGCCGCGAGGCAGCGCACGTTCGGTTCGTTCTCCTCGTCGTCCAGGGCGTAGCCGCGTTCCCGGACGCCGGCGAGGTCGGCGGCGAGCGCGTCGAGGGTGGTGCGGGTGCGCTCCGTGCGCCGCTCCAGGCCGGTGCGCCCCACCAGCTCGGCCAGCGCCGGCGCGTCGAGCCCGGCGAGGACGCACTTGCCGATGGCGGTGGAGTGCAGGGGCTGTTGCATGCCGACCCGGGAGAGCATCGCGAACGGCTGCACGCCCTCGACCTTGTGGGTGTAGACGACGCGGTCGCCGCTGCGCAGGCCCATGTGCAGGGTCTGGCCGATCTGCGACTGCAGCTCCACGAGGACCGCCTCGACGGTGGTGTGCCGGCGGCCCTGGCTCACCGCCGCGCCGATGCCGCTGGCGGTCGGGCCGATGCCGTACCGCCCGCCCGCGTACGCCACCGCCCAGCCCTCGGCGACCAGGGTGGCCAGCAGCCGGTGGGCCGTGGGTTTGGACACGGCGGCGTCCGCCGCCAGTTCGGCCAGCCGGAGGGGGCCCGGCGCGTGGCAGAGCACCTCGATGAGCCGCAGCACCTTGCGGGGGCCCGCGCCGTCGTTCGGCTTACCGGAATCCGTCCGTGCAGAACTCGTTGACACCTCTCCGAGGCTAGGGCTAGCTTCCCCCGATATTCCACCCCCCTGAACGACGTTTCGCCAGGCGGAACGGCGGAACATTCTCCACCCTTCCTGGACCATTCGTGCCGACGTCAGGAGAATCCGTGACGACTCAGGCGGAGATAAGGCAGCTGTCCGACCGCGCAGCACAACACGTCCTCAGCAAACAAGGCACCGACGCGGGGCGGCGCACCGGCTGGCTGATGATCTCGACGATCCTGATCGAGGCATGGGATCTGTACGCGATCTCCTTCCTGCTGCTGTTCGTCAAGAACGACCTGCACCCCAGTGCCGCGATGCTCGGACTCGCCTCCGGCGCCGTGCAGTTGGGAGCGCTCATCGGCGCGCTGGGCGGCGGCTGGGTGGCCGACCGCATCGGCCGGCGCAAGGTCTTCATCATCACGATGGCGCTGTTCGTGGTGCTCGCGCTGAGCCAGTCCTTCGTGACCAGCATGTGGCAGCTGGTGGCGATCCGTTTCCTGCTCGGCATCCCGCTGGGCAGCGACATCTCCACGGGCTACGCGTACATCATGGAGACCATGCCCAAGGGCAAGCGGGAGGTGATGGGCAACCGCTGGCAAGGCATGTTCGGGCTCGGCGAGATCGCCGCGATCGCGGTGATCACCGTGCTGTACCTCAGCGGCATGGACCACGGCCTGCTGTGGCGGATCGGCCTCGGCATCGGCGCGCTGCCCGCGCTCGCGCTGCTCATCGGCCGGCTGGACGTGCCGGACACCGCGCTGTGGCTGGTCCAGCGCGGCAAGTTCCGGCAGGCCAAGGTGGTCGCGAAGAAGATGTTCAACGACGACCTGGACATGCTGCCGGACGAGGACTTCCTCATCGAGCGGCCGCGCACCCGCGACTTCCTCGCCGGCATCTGGCAGGACCCGATCCGCCGCAAGGCCAGCGTCTTCGCCTGGATCTCCAACGCCATGCAGGGCGCGGAGTTCGCCGCCTTCGCCTTCTACCTGCCGGTCATCCTCGTACTCACCGGGGTCTCCGGCATCGGCGCCACCAACTTCGTCACCGGCGCGATCTACATCATCGCCACCATCAGCGGCTTCGTGGCGCCGATGGTGACGCCGAAACTGGGCCACCGCGGCGTCGCCCGCTGGGGCTTCGGCACGGCCTTCGTCTCCCTGCTGCTGGCCGCGCTCTTCCTGCAGCTGGAGTGGCACGTACTGGTGCCACTGGCCGCCGCCGGCCTGATGTGGGGCCACTACTGGGACGCCTCGAACGGCATGACCATCGCCTCGATGGTCGCGCCGAGCCGGTACAAGGCCACCGCCTCCGGCTTCGGCTACCTCTTCGTCAAGCTCGCCGCGTTCGTGACCATCTTCTTCTTCCCGATCCTCTTCACCGAGCTGGGCGTGCCGCTGGCGACCGTGATCGTCTCGCTGCTGTCCCTGACCGGCTATCTCGCGGCCACGTACATCCTCCCCGAGGTCTACGGCTACGTGGAGCAGGAGGAGGGCGTCGGCACGGGCGCCGGGCAGGACGGCGGCGTCCGGGAACCACGGGTGGGCGAAGGCAGTGTGCACGACGGGTGAACGTCTCGCACTTCGTGCCATTGCGCCCGAATTTGCGCAGGTCAGTGCCGTGGGGGTGAGTGAATAGCACAGTGCGGCGCATGAAATCGTGGGCACAGGGACGGTCTTGGTCACCGTCACCCCCCTCTCCCACGGCCCCGCCCCAGGGGCCCTGTTGACATGCACCGCGAAGAAAGGTGATGGCATGCCCATCGCACTGCTCCGGAGGAAGCGGGCCGGCCGCGGCCCGCGCGGAGCCGGCCTCCTGCACCCCGTCCCCCCGGGTGCGGGTGCCTTCAACTGTGAGGTGCTCGACCCGCTCGGAGAGCCGCTGCCCCGGGCCGAGGTCACCGTGACCTCGGCACACGGCGGGCAGACGGTGGCGAAGCTGACGACCGATCCGTACGGTCTGTTCTTCATCACGCTGCCTGTCGGCCGGTACAGCGTCCTGGTCTCCTCCGACGGCCTCCAGCCGAACCGGCAGACCATCGACGTCCGCGAGGGCGAGACCCTGCCGCTCTCGTCGATCCGGCTGGAGTCCTCCGCACCCTTGGAGCTTCCCCAGCCCGGCACCTGGCTCTTCGACCCGCCGCACACCGCGATCCGGTTCGTCGCCAAGCACGTCGGCATGGCCAACGTGCACGGCCGGTTCACCCGCTTCCAGGGCGGCATCCGCGTCGCCCCGGACATGGCCGACTCCCGCATCGAGGTACGCATCGAGGCGGCGAGCATCAACACCGGTAACAACACACGCGACGGCCACCTGCGCTCGGCGGACTTCCTGGACGTCGAGAACTACCCGTACCTGCACTTCGCCTCCACCCGCTTCATCCATAAGGGCGGTCAGAAGTGGACCGTGCAGGGCGTCCTGGAGATGCACGGCGTCAGCCGTACCGTCAACCTGGACACCAACTACCTCGGCGCCGTCAACGGCGGATACGGCGAGGAACTGCGCTGCGCGGCCCGTGCCACGGCCGAGCTGCACCGCGAGGACTACACCCTCAACTGGCGCAACATGCTCGCCCGCGGCATCGCCATCGTCGGCCCGACGGTGAAGCTGGAGCTGGACATGCAGGCCATGTACCGCTGCGAGGACACCCCGACGCCGCCGGAGTAGGACGGACCGGGAAATCCACCGCGAAGGCCGCCTCCGTGACCGCGGGGGCGGCCTTTCGCGTACGGACGTCACCTCGGCGCCCGGCCCCGATGGCGCGCCGTGAGCCGAGTTGCCCGCACACCCTTGCGCCCGCGCACCGTGCTCGGAGATCGTTCCGCCATGAGGCAGAACGCGTACCCGAAGGCCGAGCACGACGCCGGGGGACCGGCACCCGCGGCCGCCCGTATCGGCGGGCCCGGCACGGTCCTCGGCGAGACGCAGGTGACGGAGTTCCTCGCCGAGCAGCTCGCCGACGCCGAACTGGACGACCGCAGCGTCTGCGTCGTCGTCCCCGACGGCACCCGCAGCTGCCCGCTGCCACTGCTGCTCTCCGCGGTGCACGGCGCGCTCGCCGGGCGGGTGAGCCGGCTGACCGTACTGATCGCGCTCGGCACCCACGCCGCGATGGACGAACACCGGCTGGCCCAGCACCTCGGCTACCCCGAGGGCGACTTGCACGCGCGCTATCCGGGCATGACCGTACGCAACCACGAGTGGTGGGACCCCGGCACCTTCGTCTCGCTCGGCACGATCTCCGCCGACCGGGTCGGCGAGCTGTCCGGCGGGCTGCTGCACCAGGCCGTCGACGTCCGGCTGAACCGCGCCGTCGTCGACCACGACGTCACCCTCGTGCTCGGCCCGGTCTTCCCGCACGAGGTCGTCGGCTTCTCCGGCGGCAACAAGTACTTCTTCCCCGGCGTCGCGGGCGCGGAGATCATCGACCTCTCGCACTGGCTCGGCGCCCTCATCACCAGCGCCGACATCATCGGCACCCGCGGCATCACCCCCGTACGCGCCCTCATCGACGAGGCCGCGGCGCTCATCCCCGGCCGCCGCCTCGCCCTCTGCGTCGTCGCGCAGTCCGGTACCTCGGGCGCGCTGCACTCCGTCGCGTACGGCACCCCGGAGGCGGCCTGGGCCGCGGCCGCCGAGGTCTCCGCCGAGACCCACGTCCGCTACCTCGACGCGCCCGTGCGACGCGTCCTGTCGGTCATGCCCGAGAAGTACGAGGACATCTGGACCGCCGCCAAGGGCTTCTACAAGCTGGAACCGGTCGTCGCGGACGGCGGCGAGGTCGTCCTCTACGCACCGCACATCACGCAGCTCTCCGCCATGCACCCGGAGATCGCCGACATCGGCTACCACTGCCGGGACTACTTCACCGAACAGTGGGACCGCTTCCGGCACCTGCACTGGGGCGTCCTCGCGCACTCCACCCACCTGCGCGGCGCCGGCACGTACGACCCGGTGCGCGGCGAGCGGTGCCGCCTCACGGTCACGCTCGCCACCGGCATCCCCGAGGACGTCGTACGCGCGGCGAATCTGAACCATCTCGACCCCGCCGAGGTGGACTTCGACGCCTTCGCCGCCGACCCGGAGACCCTGGTGGTGCCGCACGCGGGCGAGATCCTCCACCGGCTGCGCACCAACTGAGGAGCCGCACATGACACTTCCGCACCTCACACCCCCGCACCTCCCCGCGCTCACCGGCCCGGACGCCGCGGCGGCCGACGCGGTCGCCGTACTGCTGCACGGCGCCGCGCCCCTGGGCGTCGCGTTCTCCGGCGGCGTGGACTCCTCACTCCTTCTCGCGCTCGCCGTACGGGCGCTGGGCACCGACCGGGTCCTCGCGGTCCTCGGCGTCTCGCCCAGCCTGGCCGCCGACGAACGCGCCGCGGCCCACGACGTGGCCGCCCACCTCGGCGCCCGGGTCGTCGAAGTCACCACGTACGAAGGGGAGTCGGCCGCCTACCGGGCCAACGGACCGGACCGCTGCTTCCACTGCAAGGACGAGCTGTTCACCCGCATCTCCGGCGAACTCGTCGGGGCACACGGCCTCGTGGCGGTCGCGTACGGCGAGAACGCCGACGACGCCCGCCGCCCGGACCGGCCCGGCAGCCGCGCCGCCACGGAGCACCGCGTGCTGCGTCCGCTCGCCGACGCCGGCCT